>NZ_DFTU01000030.1:48445-56428 GCF_002379485.1 Methylophaga sp. UBA4204
GACGCCAATTTAAATTTATCACTGCGCCGCTCAGCCAAGCCCAAATGGCAAGGCACAACGCAGCGGAACTCAAGGCAACAAACAAGCCCAACAGAACGCCATGACTGCCTAGCCTTGGGGGAATTTTATCTAAACCTAGATTAACAATTGGTGCGGACAACGCCCACAAAACTGCGCTCATAACGGGCAAAGTATAACTAGGCCAATTTGAAAAAATATCTGTTAGTTCCATAGAACCAGGTACGCATAAATTAAGCAGGGTGTTAACACCCCAAAAAATGGAATTCTAATAATTAGCCTGAGTCTCTCTCTGGCAAAACCCGAATACAGAATTCTCATTCCCAGGCCGTGGTTATTTTCAGCGTAATCTTCTGAGGAAAGATCATCCAGAGTGGCATGGTAGGGGAACCAGTGATAATAGCCGATCGACATAGTAATCCACAGCATAATAGAAGCAATCAACCCATTATGTATTGCTGCAAAAGAGGTAATACCTAATATTAGAAATATGAGCCCCATATACTTAGGGTTCAGAGTGAACCTATAGAATTTTCTAACCATTTTCAGTTCGATTCTATCTGTCAGGTAACGGTTGAACATAGAGTCCAGTGCATCCACTGATAACAAAAAGGAAATGAAAGCGATAAATGATGACAAGGCCGACAAGGCCAAAAAGGTGCTTTCCCAAATGAAAGGTAAAGTCAGGAAGTCCGCTCTTGATACCAGGTACTGGTTAGTCTGTACAAGAAGAATCAGACTGCCAGCAATCATAATAGCGATTACCGTCATCGCAGCACGCGCCTTCTCGCGATAGGATTCTTCAAGCTGGTGCTTAACAGAAAAGGGATCATCCACAACGCCTGCATTCCCCTCTTCGCCTTTCCACTGCAGGCTGGAGGCCGTCAGTATTCTTCTGAGCGTGGCGACATTGAGGAATCTCAGTTTTTTGCTGGATGAGAAATAAGCTAACCAAAATCCAATGTACACACTCAAAGACAGTAAATAAACAATTCTTGAGGCAGACAGTTCGAAATGTAGGAAACTCTCCGGCAGCGTGGTAATTACAACGTACATCAGAAAGAAAACCAGTACGGCATACCCCAGAATGGGGACTATGGCACTATTGGATGACCAGTCTCTGACCGCAACATCCTCATTGTAAAGCAGATTCAATTTGGCAATTGTGTCCTGATAGAATTCACATTGCTCAAGGTCTCTGACTAACGAATCACTTTCTTTTACCTTATCCTTGGATAAATCAGTGATATCAGAGTGCTTAACCACCTTGGTTGACTCAAATATTTCTTTTCCAAAATATAATGATTTGAGTTTGTTAATACTTACGGGCCCATGCCAACGATTTTCGTTAAAGTAGTACCAGGCCAGGTAATCATCGTCCGACATTATCAAACCTCCTGTTCTATGTTTGCGGAAAATACACAAACCTGATACTACCAAACTCTTTACTAGTAATATTAGGGTTTAGGGCTGAGCGACTCCCACCACCAGACAGGCAAAATCAAAGCCATAGAGAATCCATGAAAATATTCAAAGCATTTGGCAAGTTGAAAAATCTCCAAAGATAAATCTGTCCATATTTTGCGACAGATCTATAAAAGAGCATTAGCCCATTTTATTTGCTTGTCTAAATTCAAGAAAACCAGTTACATCCTAAATTTTAGACTTGTTGTTCTCTACCTTTCTTGACCAGAGTTACATCTGCTTTGGCATGGTTTCAAGGATCAGCCACTGACAGATCCCTACATAAAGATATAAAACTTCCTTCTGGCCAGACGGCTGACTTTACTCCTGTCTATGACTTTACGAAAAGTGTCTGGCTCGACTTAATCATCTCAATATGCGGTATGCCATCTTCATCATAAGGCTCCCCGGAAGAGTGAAATCCAAGCGACTCATAGAATTTTTGCAGATAAACCTGTGCTGAGATTTTGATGTCATTGCCTGGATATTTTCGCTCAGTGAAATTTATGGCTTCCTCCATCAGAGCACGGCCAATCTTTTGTCCCCTGAATTTTTTCAGGGTCATTACCCGGCCAATCGAAGGCTGGCTGTTATTAATCCCCGGATCAACCACTCTGGCATAGGCTGCCAGTTCACCATTTACCAAAGCAGATAGATGCCATGCATAAGGATCCAACTCATCTGTTTCCTGATAGGGACAGTGTTGTTCGACAACAAAAACGGATTCGCGAGCCATGATGATCTGGTAAAGCTCAAGCGCGGCAAAAAACTCCAATCGAGACCATTTAAACTCGAGCTTCATATTTTTTTGTTCCTGTTTAAGCAGATCTGTACTCAACACTCTTCCAAACCAGGCCGATTAGTCCTATTGCCAATAAGGCAAACAGAACAATGGCCGCGGTTGCGTCTAGAACCAATAAAGTTAAGCCCGAGACAAGCAACCAGAGTACTGGAATAATAGCAATAAGCCACAAGGCCCAACATCTGAACATAATCAATACCAACCCCAGCGTTGTTATGGCAGTTGGATCGGCATGGATACCAAATACTTCTGCCTGGAACCAGGACCCGCCAGTGTAAGGTGCGATAAACGGCAAACCAATTAATCCAACAAGGGCGATGACTACACCGATAAAAGTAGCTGGTCTTTTGCGTGGATTGCTGTCTAAAGCAACTCCAATCAGCGCTAGCAATAACAACAGGGTTGCTTGACCAAGAAAGCAGTAACCAATATAACCACCAGCCCAGTTGAGTTCAGCATAACGTTGAATAAAGAAGGCAAAGCCGACAAAGCCCCAAACAGTTGCGATAAGAGCACTGGCAAGGCGAGCGCGGTTGGTGAGTGCCAACCAAACTGCTGCAACGCCTAAAGCCAACGTCAGTAGATGCAACGGCCAGAAGGTTTCACTCATGCGTTCAAGAAGGCGGAAATAGATATCAGCAGTAAAGGGAATAAAATCCTGCAGCGTGTAGCTGGACCAGGTGTTCATAACGACTCGATATAATCTGCCATCTTTTGCCGGGTGCTGGCCGAAGGCATAGGACTCGTACCCGCATGCATATTTTCTCGCAGATGCTCGACTTTTGTGGTCGCGGGAATGGCACAGGTAATCGCCGGATGACTGACGATAAATTTCAACAGAAAATCTGCCCAGGTCGTGCAGCCGCATTCTGCCTCAGCCCATTCCGGCAGTGGTTCATCGCGACGTTTCATGCCTTTAATCAGACTACCGCCATCAAAGGGTCGATTGGCGATAACAGCAATACCCTTTTCTTCTGCTAGTGGTAGCAGACGGTTTTCCGCTTCTCGCTGAGCAATATTGTATGTCAGCTGGATGAAGTCGATATCCTCGTTAGCCATGATCTGCTCGAACTCCTGGTGGCGACGGCCGTGTGAGGTGGTAATACCAATATGGCCGATTTTGCCTTCGGCTTTCATTTCCCGCAGTGCTGCCAGATGCTCGCGCCAGTCTGTCAGGTTGTGTATCTGCACTAAATCAAATTGCTCGACAGTCCAACGTGCTTGCAGATCAGCAACCTGCTCACGCGCTGAACCGCCCGCAGGACTCCAGACTTTTTCTGCTGAAAAAAGGCTGTCTGGAATACCCAACTGTTGCAATGCATAGCCCATGACATCCGGGGCAGAACCATACATGGGTGAGGAATCAATCAAGCCACCACCAAGCTCGAAAAATGTTTTTACCACTTCGGTTCGGGCATCAAGCAACTTTGGATCGGTGCCGACATTGAACGTTCGCCAGGTTCCCATACCGATGACCGGTAGCTTTTTGTTACCAGAATAAGATTTCTGAAGCAGTTCATTGCTTGCCGCAAAGCTCGACATCGATGGCAGCATAGTCATGGCAAGACCGGCACCGATCAACTTGAGACTTTGTCTGCGGGTGAAGCGATTGGTCATGGTCAGCGCTCCTTGTGATTTCATTTCAGCACTTTGCCAGCATGTAATGGTTGCTGCTCAATATTTAATCAAACCATACCAGTACAAATAGCTCACTGACAATTTAATGGGTTTGTCATTTTTAGACGCATTTTCTACTTTGAAATACGCCCCTATACGCTATACAATGTGAATGTTAATTATTATCATTTAGCATTAGCGTTTACGAGCATTGGTTTTGCTTACTCTTGGTTATGCTTTTTCGTTTTTCAAACAGGTCCGTTTTCATGCCAAATTTTTCATCTCCTGCCTGGCCAATTGCCAGTCGGATTTTTGCCAGTCTTGTAGGTGGCTACCTGTTCACCTGGGGTTTGATTGCCATCGTTATCGCGGCGTTAATTCCACTTGGTGTGGAGTTTCATGATGCTGAGATGGGCATGCTGATGCTGGGTTTGCTGGTCTATTTGAGTTTGTTTTTGTGGGGCATGGCCACCGATAAATTAATCTGGTTGTGGCTAATCCTGTTTGGCGGTGGTGTGGCTATGACCCTACTGGCCAGTGTTGTGCAACAGTCATTTTTACAAGGAATTTAATCCATGTTCAGTAGCTTTCGACAGGCAATGGCTTGGCTGCATACGTGGTTTGGCCTGACCTTAGGCTTTATTCTGATGGTGGTCTTCTTTTTTGGAAGCCTGTCGGTTTTTGATCGCGAGATTGATCGCTGGTCGATTCCGGAAACCCGATTTGAACCACAGGTAATGCCATCATTTGATGAGATGTTGTTGCCCATTCTGCGTTCGGTTGAACCCAATGAAGAAGACTACAACACCAACATGCCCCTGTTGCATGATACAAGTCAGGGGCCAATGACGCCTCGCACCGAATTACCTGCTGATGAGTTCTGGGCCTACACCACGCATCGTGATCCGGTATTAATTATGGGTGTTGGTTTTCGGGTGCCACAACCTTTGGATCCGGAAGGCCACAATCATATTCATGGCAATATCACCATTGATCCACGTACCGGTAAAGCCCTGCCTGATGATCAGTTAAAAATAGGTAGCAAATTTTTCTATCCAATGCATTTCAGCCTGAACTGGAACTGGAATCGAATTGGGATTTATATCGTCGGTATCGCCGCATTTATTATGATGGCGGCACTGGTTAGTGGCGTCATTATTCACCGTAAACGGTTTCGTGAGTTCTTCACTTTCCGCCCCACCAAACAAACCCAACGCAGCGTACTGGATTTACATAACCTTACCGGCATGGTGGCGTTGCCGTTTCATTTCTTCTTCACCTTTACCGGTTTGCTGATTTTTGCCAGTTTCTTCTTCTTTCCGGTAACACATACCCAGCTCGAACCGTTACATAAATATCACGAAATGGTTGAGGCCAATGAAACCGGTCTGCCGCATGATCGTGCCGGCGTTCCCACAGAGATGGCTTCCATTGATGCGATGGTTGCCAAGGCTAAACAGCGTTGGGCTGAAAAGGATATGCCAGGTGAAGTAGGCTTTTTGCAGATTAATCATGTGGATGATGCCAACAGTTATGTGAGCATTTATCGAGCTGGCAGTGATCGGGTGGCACTGGTTGGTGAAGGCATGCATTTCAATGGCATTACGGGCGAATTAATCCGTGAAGAACCTCCCCGCTCCGCTATTGCAGAAACTGAAGAATTTCTAACCGGTTTGCATTTACAGCATTTTGAACATTGGTTTCTGCGTTGGCTGTATGTGTTTGGTGGTCTGGTTGGCGCCATCTGCATTGCTACCGGTTTTATCTTCTTCGTTGAAAAACGTAAACGCCAGCATACGCTGCAGGGTAGCTCTGGTAGTCAGGTGGTTGATGCTTTAGCGGTAACGACCGTGACTGGCATGTTAGTGGCCACGGTAAGTATGTTAGTGGCTAACCGGTTACTACCAGCCGAAATGGTTGGCAAAGGTTACTGGGAACAGGTGGTGTTCTGGGGAAGCTGGGGCGTGATGTTACTGCATGCTTTCTGGCGCAGCTCTGCCGTTCGTCATATGCGTATTTCACCTGCCTGGCGTGAACAGAGCATTTTATTTGCTGTGCTTGCCGTTGCTGCGGTGATTCTTAACTGGATTACTACTGGCGATCATCTTTTGAAAACTGCATTTCATTATTGGCCGGTAGCTGGGGTGGATTTAAGCTTGCTGGTCAGCAGTGCGATTGCGATTTATGCCGCCAGATTTCTGAAAAGGCGTGAAAATGTTGCTGTGCATAAGGCCATTGAATTTTCTGCACAAAACCTGGAGGCTAGCCGTGGTTGAGATCGTTTGTTGGATAGCTGCTATTTTTGCCACTATGTTGGGCATGGCCTCGCTTTCACTCAGCCTGCCAAATCATTGGCGGCAGGTTACCGGTATCGAAACCAGTCTCCCCTCACGTTCCGAACAACTTAGCCTGCGTATTTTGGGTTATTCCAGTCTGGTGGTGGCATTGCTTTTGTGTCTTGCTGCCGATCATCCAACGATGGCCGTTTTAGTCTGGGTAATGTTGTTAAGTTTAGCGGCAAAAGGCATTGCGACCATCCTTACCTGGCGTCAGCATTGGCTTAAGCCGATACTCTGGCTATTTAATCGTAGTGAACTTAACTAAAGACGTAGTGAATGTTAGTTCTCATCTCTGGCGTCTTTCTCAAACAGATTTGTTTTGCAGTAATGAATCACAATGATGGATAAGCCTAACAAGAGAATTGCCACGGTTATCCCAAGAATCCGCCAGGTATCAATGTTTTTCATATCCAGAATCAGGTACCGTGCCAGCGCGACAATCGCGATGTATAACGGAAACTTGATAGGTAACTCACCTGATTTGTAATAGACCGCGACCATGGTCAACACTTCCAGATAGATAAACAACAACAATAAATCTGTCAGCAGTACTGTACCGTTTTCAACCATGAAATTGATTTCAATTCCCACAGCGACCAGGGTGGCGATAGCCACAATGATCAGCCCGATATCCTGGGCAATTGCCAATCCTTGATTCACTACCGTTTTAATTTTTTCTGACATGTAGACTATCTCAATAAATTTTTCAGAGCGGATAGTAGCCTAGCAGCCAAATTTGTAAAGCTTATTGTCTGCTATTCCGAAAATTTCGAATGTGTCTGGACTGTGGGTCAAAATTCACCATTGTGGAAAGCTAACTGAAATCATTGGCCTCGACATACGAAAGTGATTGAAACAGAATGAAAGCTACATCACTTGAGAAATTGCTTTATGAATGAATTTGATTATTACTGGGATATTTTTATTCGTTGGATGACAACGCCCATAATGGGATCGGATTCCGGTATCACCATTTCGAATATGCTTGGATTTGTATTGATTGTCTTTGTTGCCTGGTGGGCAGCAGCCAAAGTCGAGAAAATCCTGCAACGCATGACGCTGGGGAAGTCCTATCGGCATATCGATGATTCTACTTTTTATCTCATCAGCAGACTGTTTCGTTACTTCATCTGGATCAGTGCCACATTAGTTGGCCTATCTTATATTGGGTTTAATCTGACCGGTCTGGCTTTTATCGGTGGTGCAATAGGCGTCGGTATTGGTTTTGGTCTGCAAAATATTGTCAGTAACTTTATTTCAGGCATCATCCTGATCCTAGAAAAGTCGCTGAAAGTCGGTGATTTTATCGAAATATCCAACGCCACTACCGGCATTGTTCAGGAAATTGGCCTGCGTTATACCCGCATCACTACGCGCGATAATATCGATATTCTGGTGCCAAATTCGGAGTTTATTAATGGACAGGTCACCAACTGGAGTTTTAGCGAGAAACTGCGCCGAATCCATGTTCCATTTGGTGTCGCTTATGGTGTTGATAAAGAACTGGTTCGTGAAGCAGCACTTGAGGCCGCCTCTCATGTTCCGGGGGCGATAACGGGTGATCCGGGCAAACTTGCTGAGGTTTGGTTAACTGAGTTTGGCGATAGCAGTCTGAATTTTGAATTAGTGATATGGGTTGGGAATGAGTTAATGAGCCGACCGGCTCGTACCAAAGCGTTATTTTTATGGGAAATCGAAACCCAGCTTCGGGCAAAAGATATCGAAATTCCATTCCCGCAACGT
>NZ_DFTU01000030.1:56511-57103 GCF_002379485.1 Methylophaga sp. UBA4204
TCGAAATTCCATTCCCGCAACGTGATTTACATATTCGCTCGGGAAAACTGGCCGTAACCATCGAAAAATAAACATTTAGTGGTCACTCGACCAAAAGTTTTTCATCTAAGGCTTTGAAACAACGTTATACGAATTCTCAATCAGGGTTGGAGCTGCCAGTTTGAGAATAATGGCCAGCCATGAATATCAGTGCCCAGCTCACTAAGCCACTGACCAAGCATATGATTGGAGTTATGCCAGAAACTGTAGGGTTTAGGATAGGGTACAAAATAAAGATCAAATGTCCCGTGATAAATTTGTTGCCCCTGGTTCTGTCGATAAATTTTTTCAAGTTTTAACTGTAAATCATCTACCGCTTTGGCTTCTGCTTCAATTGAAACGGCATTTGCGATAACAACGGTTATCTGGTTATGGATATTCTCAATGGACGCGGGCCCGGAGAGTTGTTTACGACCTAATCCTGCTTGAGTGGGAACAAATAAGGCCCGTAGACCGGACCAGATGCCGGTATTCCCTTCTGCATAATACCGCCAGTCGCCGTAGGAATAGCGTGTCATATCCCCTTGTTTATCTTCGATGATTAAACTCGAGT
>NZ_DFTU01000030.1:57221-57633 GCF_002379485.1 Methylophaga sp. UBA4204
GTGTCCGTGATCGAGCACAAATACTGCCCGCGGGCTTTCCGGAGGTTGAGGTGGGATAATTCGACCAGAGCAACCATTTAACATCAGCATGATTGGCATGAATAAGATCAGCCACCACATTCTGATAGAAGTTGCTTTCATAACATTATTTAATTTTGCTGATTCCAAAGCAACGTAGCAGACAGCGTTCGTAGAAAGACTCTGGCAGGCCACGTTTCATACGGAACAGAAAGTATTTTTCAAAGGCCATTTTCGCCCATTGAACCCAACGGCCCTTTTTCATCCAGGCCAGATTGCGTGGGGGAATTTGTGGTAAGGCGACAAATGCAGCTCCCGTGTGTCCCATATCCGCCAGACAGACAGCATTTAAACTGGCGCGGGTTTTAATCGGACGATTTTCGATAGCGGCTTC
>NZ_DFTU01000030.1:57758-60041 GCF_002379485.1 Methylophaga sp. UBA4204
AGATTTTCGATAGTGGCTTGAATATTGGCCACCGCTGCTTTGGCCATGCTTTCAATCATATAACCGGTTTTCGGCACGCCCACGGGTAAAGCAGTCACTTCAACTGGGGGAATCGCAATACAGACACCAACCCCATAAATATTTGGGTAAACCGGATTACGCTGGAATTCATCGACCTTAAGAAAGCCTCGGGGATTGACCAGTTCTTCATTCAGATTTGCAACACAATCAACCCCTTTAAACGCTGGAATCAACATACTGTAATCAAATGACAGTTGATGGGTTTTGATGGTCTCGGCATTATCGTCTACCTGCTCGACCAGCATTTGGCCCTTTTCGATGGACTTAACACGGGCATTGGTGATCCACTTGATATCGTTTTTGCGAAACTCGGACTCGAACAGCCCTTTTGAATCACCTACGCCGCCTAATCCCATATGGCCGATATACGGTTCAGGAGTGACAAACGTCATTGGTACCCGATCTCGGACTTTGGCCTTACGTAATGCCCGATTCATGATGAAAGCAAATTCATAGGCAGGACCAAAACAGGAAGCACCCTGAACAGCACCCACCACAATCGGGCCAGGATTTTTCAGAAATTCACGCCAAGCCTGGTAGCTGTCTTCAGCATGATCAACGGTGCAGATTGAGTGAGTATGGGCATGCGGACCAAAGCCTTCGATTTCATCAAATGCCAGCTTGGCCCCGGTTGCCACAATCAGAAAATCGTAATTAAGAATGGTGTTATCACCCAACAAAATCTGATCGGTAGCCGGTTTGATTTTGGCAACACCGGAATCATAAAAATCGATATTTTTGCTGGATAAAACCGAGGCCAGTTTAAAGCTGATATCTTCACGTTTTCGCCAACCAACAGCGACCCAGGGGTTGCTGGGTACAAAGTGAAATATCGGCGTATTGGAAACTACGCTGATATGGTGCGTTTTATCTAGAGCAGCACGGCATTCATAAGCAGCGGGTAAACCGCCGGTACTTGCTCCGATAATGACAATATGTGCCATATCTATCCTGAATTAATGCAGCGTATCCGAGTCATTCTGAATATTAAGCGGGTCACTGAATAAGCCTGCCACATCCACTGGATCAAACTGATAATGGGTATTGCAGAACTCACAGGCCAACTCAACAAAGCCTCGTTCGGCAATAATGTCTTCTGCTTCCTGCCGTCCCAGTAACTTGATGGTATCAGCCACTCGCTGGCGCGAGCAGGTACAGGCAAATTCCAATACGGTTGTACTTAATAGTCTTACCATTTCTTCGTTAAATAATCGGTATAACAAAGAGACTGCATCCAAGTTCAGCAGTTCTTCATAGGTCACGGTATCGGCTAGAAAATTAATCCTCGTCCAATTTTCATCATGCTGTTCCGGATCCTGATCAGGTAATTGTTGCAGCATCAACCCACCGGAAGTCTGCTCATCGGTAGATAACCAGATACGGGTTTTCAATTGTTCAGATTGCGCAAAATACATTTCCAGCATTTCAGCAATTGACTCGCCCTGGACGCTGACAATGCCCTGATAGGGTTGTTTGGCTTCAACATTTTCAATAGTAATCGCCAGATTACCGTCGCCGAGCATTTGCTGCATCGTGGCATCATCAGCAATTTCACCCTCCCAGTTCGCTAAACCACGGAGAGTGTGATCACTGGTGCATTCAACCATTAATAACGATACCGGCCCATCGGAACGACATTGCAATACCAATCGGCCGGACATTTTGACTGTTTCAGCCAATAGCGCTGCCGCTGCCAGCATTTCTCCCAACAAGCCAGCAACCGCAGGTGGATATTCCCGTTGAACTTTAACCGTTTGCCAGGTTTTTTTAAGTTGCACCCATTCGCCACGGATAGCGGCATTATCAAAGATGAAACGTTGTAAATGATCTGCCTGAATGGCGTCGTCTTGCATGATAAATCCTCACACTGCACCTGTAGCGGGCGGTTATATGGCAAATGAAGCTGCCGAATGATAGCGACATTTTAACGTATCTGAATACAAGTGGGGTTTACCCCTGAGAAGATCAAGCCATAAACTATCAGCGGCTTCGGGCGGCTAAAAAATCTCTCAGCGCGGCTGGCAAATGCGACTGAATATTCTTGCACAGCTGAATCAAGCTTTTTTAATTGATATTCATCAGCACTGTGCCTCGCGATGGTTAGGGTACTTTTTCGAGGAATTAGATTGTGATTCGGTTGTGGGGGGGCAAGTGTGATTAAAACAAGCGTGGATTGTTGGGTTTCATGCTTCAACCCAACCT
>NZ_DFTU01000030.1:60134-60600 GCF_002379485.1 Methylophaga sp. UBA4204
TTTCATGCTTCAACCCAACCTACCATGAGCAAATGTTTTGTAGAACCGAAGATTAGGATTTAAGTTTAAGCAGTCAGGGTAAAAGATGATGAAAAAGCCCATTACTCTTACAAACCGAGTAATGGGCTGATTTCCATTTATGCGCGTTGTAATAACATCGCGTTCAGTTTTTTGACGAAGCTGGCCGGATCTTCCAGTTGTCCGCCTTCGGCCAATAAAGCCTGATCGAAGATAATGGATGTCCAGTCACTGAACTGTTCATCGTTCTGTTCGTCTTTCAGTTTAGCAACCATTGGATGTTCCGGATTGAGTTCCAGGATTGGTTTGCTGGCTGAAACCTGTTGGCCTGCAGCTTTGAGCATGCGTTCCAGGTTACCGCTCATATCGTAATGATCGGCCACCAGACAGGCTGGTGAATCGGTCAAACGATGAGTGATGCGAACATCCTTGACCTTCTCATCCAGGG
>NZ_DFTU01000030.1:60717-60937 GCF_002379485.1 Methylophaga sp. UBA4204
GCTCATCCAGGGTTTTCTTGACCCGCTCAACCAGATCTTCGAAGTTTTTCTCGACTTCTTCGTGCGCTTTTTTCTCTTCTTCGTCTTCCAGCTCACCGAGATCCAGATCGCCTTTGGCAACGGATTGCAGGTGTTTGCCGTCAAAGTCAGTCAGAGAGTTCACCAGCCATTCATCGACGCGGTCGGTGAGCAACAGGACTTCAATGCCTTTCTTACGGAA
>NZ_DFTU01000030.1:61131-66345 GCF_002379485.1 Methylophaga sp. UBA4204
TGACATAATCTTCCAGTGAAACGGTTTGCTCGGCATTACCGGTTTCAGTGCTGGCAAAGCGCAGTAATTTGGCCAATGCTTCTTTGTTGGCAAAGTCTTCGCCTGGACCTTCTTTGATCACCTGACCGAATTCTTTCCAGAATTCAGCATATTGTTCAGGTTCGTTATTGGCCATTTTATTCAGTTCAGAGAGAATTTTCTTCACTGAAGCAGCACGTATGGTATCAATGACTTTGCTGCTTTGCAGGATTTCACGCGACACATTCAATGGCAGATCATTGGTATCAATTACACCGCGGATAAAGCGCAGATAACGAGGCATCAGTTGTTCACTGTCTTCCATGATAAACACGCGTTTCACATACAGCTTGATGCCGTGCATACGATCGCGATCCCACAGATCAAACGGTGCTTTGGATGGGATATACAGCAGTGAGGTGTATTCGGTGTTGCCTTCGACCTTGTTATGGCTCCAGCTCAATGGATCCTGAAAGTCGTGAGCAATCTGCTTGTAGAACTCTTTGTATTGCTCATCGGTGATATCGTTTTTGGATAACGTCCATAAGTCTGTGGCTTTATTGACGGTTTCATCTTCGATAATGCTTTCATCAATTTTGCCTTCTTCATCGGGAACAGGCTCTTTTTGCATGATGATGGGCAGATTGATGTGATCAGAATATTTACGGATCACATTACGCAGACGCCAGCCATTGAGAAATTCATCCTCATCTTCACGCAAATGCAGAGTGACTTCGGTACCGCGGGTGGCTTTTTCGATGGTTTCAATATTGAACTCACCTTCACCGGCCGATTCCCACAGCACACCGTGTTCTTTGGTAGTACCAGCACGGCGGGTTTTCAGTGTGACTTTATCAGCCACGATAAATGCAGAGTAGAACCCCACACCAAACTGGCCGATGAGTTGTGAGTCTTTAGCCTGATCACCAGTTAACTGGCCAAAAAATGCTTTGGTACCACTACGAGCAATGGTGCCGATATTATTGATGACTTCTTCACGGGTCATACCAATACCGTTATCAGTGATGGTGATGGTGCGGGCTTCTTTATCAAAATCAACACGGATATTCAGATCGCCATCTTCTTCGTATAACGCATAATCGGATAACGCTTCAAAACGCAATTTATCGGCAGCATCGGCCGCATTGGATATCAGCTCACGCAGAAAGATCTCTTTGTTGCTGTAAAGCGAGTTAATCATCAGGTTGAGAAGTTGTTTGACTTCTGTCTGGAAACCCATTGTTTCCTTATGTGCATCAACGCCCATTTCTGTGTTGCCTCCATCTGGCTGTTTTAACGATAGCTCACAGATGGGGTTGGTCATATTGGATATCAAGAGTGCATCACTATAAAAGCCTAAAAATTTGGTAAATCAGCCATTTAACTTTGATTAAGCTTGAATTAATCAAGGCTGTGTTAGCCTGTTTTTGGCCATGATGCCCACCCAATTCAAATAACTAAATCAACCTAAGATGAAAAGGATAGACAGCATGCGTAAAGTATCTTTGAGTTTGTTACTGGCATTTAGCCTGACGACTCAAGCCAATGAAAACAAAATTGATATAGAAGAACAATCGGTTCTCGGTCATCAAGAAATCGTCACATTATTTCCTGGCGAAATACAAACCAAAGCACGGATTGATACCGGAGCTGCAACCAATTCGATGTATGCAGTTGATACAAAGGTCATTGAAGAGAACGGCGAGGAAATGGTGCGGTTTACCTTTGTTGATCACGAAGATAAAGAATATATTTTGACCCGGCCCATCGTGGATAAAGTCACGATTAAACAGGCCAGCGGTAAACAAACACGATATGTAGTTGAAATGGGTCTGTGTGTTGGCTCCCATTACGAAGAAACCCGTTTTACGCTTGCTGATCGCAGTCGTATGACCTTCCCGATTCTGGTGGGTCGCAACTTTTTGAAAAATTCATTATTGGTGAGTTCATCGGAAAAGATGGTTGCATCACCGGAATGTGAGGTGAAGCTCGCAAAGAAAGATCCGGAAGAACTTCCCGTGGTACAACCTTGATTCCGTAAAAGCTATTATAAAAGCCACATTACAGAACGCCGGCTCATAGTTGAACCGGCGTTTTTTTTGGTCTATGACTTAAAGGATTTAATATAGGTAATATTTTCTAGCCATAAGAGATGTTACTGTATTGCTTTAAGCTTTTTTCAGAGATGGAATGTCCAAACAATCACTTAGAATCCTGACTTACAACCTGCATAAAGGCTTTAATACCGGTAATCGGCAGTTCATTCTGCATGAAATGCGGGAAGCACTACGAGAAGCCGATGCCGATATTATGCTGTTACAGGAAATTCAAGGTGAGCACACTGGTCATCAGCTAAAACATCAGCATTGGCCGGGGCCTCACTGCGATTTTATTGCAGAAGATATGTGGCCACATTTTGCTTATGCCAAAAACGCCGTTTATAGCGTAGGACATCATGGCAATGCCATACTCAGTAAATATGCATTGCAGAGTTGGGAAAATATTAATGTTTCGCCATACACTTGGGCCAGCCGCAGTTTGTTACATGGTGTCATCCACATTCCTGACACCCAGCAGGAACTGCATATTGTCTGTCTGCATCTTGGCCTGACGGGCACCGAACGTAAACGTCAGCTACAAACACTATGTGAACGCATTGATGAGCATGTGCCACACAACGCGCCTTTGATTGTTGCCGGTGATTTTAATGACTGGAACGGTCAGGCTGAAAAACATTTCTCCCAACGATTAGATTTGAAAGAAGCTTTCCGAACACTGCATAAGAAACATGCACGAACCTGGCCCTCCTGGATGCCGATTTTCAAGATGGATCGCATTTATTATCGTGGCCTTGAACCTACCTTTTGTGAATGCCCCCCACATTCTTCCTGGAAGATGCTGTCGGATCATGCTCCATTAATTGCCGCATTTGAATTTTAAATACAGACCAATCTCTGCTCATCTTTAACGAGGAATTGCTCGGCGAAAGCCGCCAATAACGTTACAATAACGCCTCTTGTTTGTTGTATAGATTCAAGGAGAGCCTGTGCCTGACATCGTAGTAATGTTTTTCCTGCTTGGCCTGGTGGGTGGTCTGGTGAAATCCGATCTGGCCATTCCCAAAGCCGCATACGATGTTTTAAGTCTGTTATTAATGCTGACGATTGGCCTCAAAGGCGGTATGGCGTTACATGGCAATATGGGCTGGAGTCTGATGCCGGAGCTGATATCCGTCGCTTTTTTGGGCTTTATGATCCCGCTTATTTTATTTCCATTACTGTTGAAAGTGGTTCGTCTTAATCTGGCTGATAGTGCCAGTTTTGCTGCACATTACGGCTCAGTCAGTGCCGGGACATTTGCTGTTGCGCTCGCTTATGCAGAAAGCAATCAATTGGTTATTGGCGGACAGGTAACACTTTATCTGGTGTTACTGGAATTACCAGCCATTATTATCGGTTTAATGCTTTACCGGCATTTCAGTGGGGTAAAACAAGCTTCCTCCGGAGGCATGTTAAGTATCCTGCATGAATCATTAATCAATCGAGGCGTTATATTGCTGGTTGGCGGGGTGTTGATTGGCTGGATGTATGGCCCAAGGCAAGGCGCCGGGGTAACTGATTTATACACTGGGGCATTTATGGGCGTGCTCGCACTATTTCTATTGGAAATGGGTCTGGTAGCCGCCGAAGCATTGAGTAAATTATCACGCGATAAAATTCCCGTAGTACTATTTGCCATCGTTGCACCCAGTATCTTAGCGTTGGCTGGATTGTTTGTCGGTAAATTGCTCGGACTGCCAGACGGCTCCGTATTGATCCTGGCAAGTTTAACCGCCAGTGCTTCGTATATTGCTGCACCGGTTGCCGTTCGTTCGGCCATTCCACAAGCTGATATTGGTTTAGCTATGCTGGCGGCATTAGGCCTGACGTTTCCATTTAATGTGCTTGTCGGCATTCCGCTATATCACAGCCTGATTGGTTAATTCGTTTTTCCAATGGCTGATTCTGCCAGTATTTCCAGCAAGCTTTCATGCGGTTCAACAATTGCATAATACTTTAAGCAATCAATTGCAGCGAAGAAGCTGATCAGCAATGCTAACCCTCATCCCCTTTAGTAATGCAGGTTTAATGGCATTTTCCAGGCTAGGTGCATTTGCATTGCAGAATCCATCACGGCTTTGTTTTGGTGCGTGATGGTTCAAAAATAACCAAATGGACAGTCGAATAAGGAGCTATGCATGCAATCATTGGCGTTGCTAAAACCTATTCAGTCGATTTTGTGGAGCGTTGCTCTCCTGCTTCTTGGAAATGGACTTATCAGCACACTGTTAACCTTACGAGGAACCAGTGAAGGGTTTTCCAGTGCAGTAATGGGCATGATCATGTCAGCTTATTTCGTCGGATTTATCTGTGGCACCTGGGTGAGTGGACGCTTGATTCGTCGTATGGGGCATATTCGTACTTTTGCATTTTGTGCTTCTATCTGCGCCACCACCACGCTTTTACACATTATCTTCATCGACCAATGGGCGTGGATGGGCTTTCGTTTCTTTTATGGATTGGCCTATATCACGCTGATGACTGTGATTGAAAGTTGGCTCAATAGTCAGGCGGCCAGTCATGAACGTGGACGCATCTTTGCCTTTTACATGGTAGTCAACCTGGGCGCGCTCGCTCTTGCACAACAATTGTTGCATCTTGATTCGCCAGAAGGCTTTTTATTATTTGCTTTGGTATCGATTCTGGTGAGCTGGGCGATTTTACCGCTAACCCTTACCAGGCGTAATCAACCCAACATCGCGACTGAAAGACCAAAAAGCAGTTTAAAAAACTTATTAAGAATCGCTCCACTGTCTGTTGCCGGGGCGTCTTTATCCGGATTGGCTATGGGCGCTTTCTGGTCAATGACACCTATTTATGCCACCCAACTTGGATACGATATCAGCGGTATTGCTTTGATCATGAGCCTGACCATTATCGGGGGTGCGGTGTTGCAGATTCCAATTGGTCGCTATTCGGACAAGCATGATCGACCGAAAGTCATGACATGGGTGGTGATGCTGGCTGCAGCTATATCGATAATGATGATTATAGCGTCCTCACAAAAATTGCTGCTCAGTATGTTCTTTATCTGGGGTGGCCTGGCGTTTTCCATTTATCCACTCTCGGTTGCCCAGCTGATCGATCAACTGCATCC
>NZ_DFTU01000030.1:66463-73795 GCF_002379485.1 Methylophaga sp. UBA4204
GATCGATCAACTGCATCCGGATGAAATTGTTTCCGGTTCATCCGATATGCTGGTATTGCATGGAGCCGGCTGTGCGTTTGCTCCGGTGCTGTCCGGTTCTTTAATGACATTACTGGGGTCGCATGGCTTACCGATTTATATCGGAGTGGTCTTGCTGTTACTTGGCGGTTATATCGTTTACCGTCGACGCCGGGTGGTGGATCTGGTTAGTGGTCAAAATGCCCACTTTGAACCGATGGTGCAAACCAGTGCCCAGGCACTTAATATGATGTTTGATCAACAGCAACGTGATTTATTCGATGATCCGAGTTTTTACGCCGAAGAAGAACAAAAGCGGATCATCAATGCTCTTCGGCAAAGCGGCTCTTGACGCTAGGGCAGCTAGCGTCAAGTGTAGCTATGATTTGGCTATTGGAAATTACTTCCAGCGTAAATTCACACCGGTATAAACAAACCTGCCTGCCTGGGGGTAACCATAACTGGTGGAGTAATCCTCATCCAAAAGGTTTTCAACACCAACATAGAAGTCGGCCTTCTGATTGGCAAGCGTATATTTTAGTCGAGTATTTACTAATTCAAAACTATCGAGTTTATCTCGAATAGCTGAATCCTTTCGGTTAAAGTAATTTTGTGAACCGATACGAATGATATCCCCGCTCAATTGCCATTGTGGTGTTAACTGATAGATGGCCTGCAGGCTGGCTTTATGTGAAGGGCGATACTGCAGTCTTTCAGTAGTGGCATCTGATGACTTATCTTCAGCACTTAAAAAGCCTAGCCCAGCGTTAATGGTTAATTTATCCGTAAACTGATATCCGCCATCAATATCAACTCCCTTAAAACGCAATTTATCACGGTTTTCAAATACATCTGTGATGTTGCCCTTTTCAATAAAATCTTTAATATCTGATTGCCAGAAGGCGATATTCAATGCACCTTTTTGCCATTGATTTTTCACACCCACTTCATAATGTTTGGCCCTTTGAAAACCCAATTCACTGTTACCAGAGCCCTGCTCAAACAATTGACGTATGGTTGGAGCATCCACTTTACGTGCAATTGTTCCATAAAGGGTTGATATATCGGTTATCGGTTTAGTGAGTGAAAATTGCCCGCTGTGCGCCGACTCATCAGTATTTCCCGACTTATCTAGTTCATGTCTCGCAATACCCAGCACAGCCGTAATATCAAATGCCAATGGCTGTGTTAACTCGGCTGCATAGGATTTTACCCTGATCGATTCATCGGAACTGGTTTTGGTAAATGGTCGTGATGGGCAAGTTTGGGCGCCGCCACCGCCACCGCCACCGCCACCGCCACCGCCACCGCCAGAAATGGTGCATTCCAGACCAGCCTCCTCATAGCTTTCTTTACGCTGATCAAAACTAAATGCCAGTTTGGATCCGGTTGTGGGAATTACACCTGTCAGTTGGGCGTGGCTTCCATGCGTTTTAGTCTGCTCTGTTCTGGCAAAAGTATTATTACTGGTGATAGTTGAGAAAGAATTATCATCGTAACTGGCGCTGCGCTCTTCTAGTTGGTTTTCAAAAAACCATAAGCGCGTTGACCAGTTATCGGCTAGTTGATAATCCCCTCCAAGTTGAAGAGAAAAGCCTCGCTGAGACTCAACACGCTCAAACCTGGCACGTTGAGCAAAATCGTCTACATTGTTATCAAAGACAATCGGTGGCTTGCCGTACTGGCCTTCAAGATAGCTGGCAAACATGCCAATAGTGAGTTTTTCGGTTAAATTTCGATTATATGAAAATATCAGGTTTTCCCTCCGATCATCACTGTTACGCCGCTGGTCATTATCCTGAAAGTTATCTGCAGAAGTTTCCAGCGGCGAAGTGAAATCATTGGACAATGAAAAGCCATCTCGCTCTCTCACACCATACCCAAAGAAAAAATCCTGATCGGCATCCCCATAACCAACCTGACCATTGGCTAGCCAGAAGTCATCTGAGCCACGTTCCAGTTTGGAACTGGCCTGAAACCCGCTCATCGCATTGCGGGTTTTAATATCCATCACACCAGCCATACCCCCATCACCATACAAAACCGATGAACTACCGATATTCAAATCAATTTTGCCAATAGCAAAAGCCGGAATCAGACTGGGGTCAAACTGACCATCAAACGTGGAATAAAAAGGGATACCGTTCAGTAGAAGCTTGACCTGCCTAGTTCGTAATCCACGGATATCCATGCGAGGAGTACCGTCACCCCCATATCTGGTATTGACTGATGGCACTAAGCGCAACGCATCTTCCAGGCTTCTCGCACCTAACAATTCCAGATCGTGCTGATCAATCAACACCTGTGAACTGTTCACCGGATTATTTTCAACCTTAATTTCAGCAAGCTCGTAGTTTTCATTTGTTATTTCGGCAGCCATGATCTGTGCTGAAACAGGAATTATCAGTGCACTGAAAACCAACCTGGATATATTCTTTAATATACATCGGTTGACAGCATTATGATGTGAAATGCTCACAAAGTCTCCTTGAGTTTAGTGATTGTTTTTTTGCGATTTCTTTAGCGTTCGCCAGGCCAGAAAGCCAATCAGCCCACCCACTGCACCAAAGATAAAGTGAGTAATAAAGGGATACGCCAAACCATGTCGCAATGAATCCGTTTCGACCCCTGCCCAAGTTAGAAATCCCATTTTGAACAGGGGTTTTAACATATGAGCAAGACCAGCGGCTAAAGGCAACAACCATAATGTAATGTTGGAAACAGAAAGTTGTTTAAACGCGAGGTCAAGGACTATCCCCTGGCTCAAAACGATAATCGCAGCAGCAGGATTGTCACGTATCACTAAAGCGGCCACTAAACCACCACTTCCAGCCAATGTGGCAGAATAGTGATATGGCGAAACCAGTCGTACAAATATCAATATTGCCATTAACGTCAGTCCCTGACGACCTGGCAAATCGAGTCCGAAACGGAAGGTTTCATGCATTAGCATCGCCATTGCACCTGCGATAAAAATCCATGCATGCTGGGATTTATCTGATTGCCAGACCTCAGAACTGTTTGAGATAGCTCTTTTCAGCAACTTTCCACTCATTGGGGGTTTCCTCATCAGGTTCAACAATCAAGGTGGCTTCTCCACCCAGCCAGATAGCACGTGGCCAGCTTCCCATTGCAATTTGGATAACAGGATCGGTTAACACTTTTCCTTGCCGATCCTGTACCACTGTTATGTCGGTCAAATCCAACAAACTCGAAAGGCTTAAGGTTTGCTGAACATGATCACGCATGCCAGGCAACCACAGTAAACGTCCATCCACTCCCGAGCCACATAGATTAACCGCTGCCAGCGCGCCAATTACACCATCCTCTGTTCCCGTCAGGCCATGGAGGATAACGTTGTATTGCCTTGCAAGATCACGGGCTTGCTGCTGAGTCACCAATCGTTGTTTACAGATAAAACCGAACTGCAGCATAGCCATGGAAAGCTGTTGTTCCGATGCAATGCACAAACCAACATCAGACCCCTCGGCACTCTCGTTTAAAAGATACTCAACACACAATTTTTCAATATCCCTAACGGGAGCATTGAACTGCTCAATAACCAGACAAGCAGCACTATTATGGGAAGTAAATGGCACCAGCGGACTCATCAATAATTGATGGCGTGTTATAAATCGGCATCTACCCAATTGCTGCTTATTAATCGCAGCGCCAAGTGAACGCGCATGAAAGCCGGTGCCACGGCTTTCAATATTATCTGTATCATCAATGCCGATATACCAGCGCTGTGCTTTAGTTGGTAGCATAATCTTCCTAACCTGTTATCGACGTATTCCAACATATATAACGATTAAGGTAAATATTTCTTTAATACTGTTTACTGAACTCAGCTGCCCAGCAGCTGAGTCATTTTTTCAAGATCATCAGCAATCGAAACGTAGGCTTTCTTTTCAAGATCACGGTAAGCAGTCAAAATGGATTTCCCAAACTCGGTGACTTCAGCTCCACCTCCATGTGAACCACCTTTTGCTGTCACCACAAGCGGTTTGGAAAAGCTCAGATTCATCGTATTCACCAGATCCCAGGCACGTTTGTAAGACATTCCCATCGCACGTCCGGCAGCAGAGATTGAACCATGCTGTAAAATGGCATCAAGCAAATCGGCTTTCCCCGGCCCCAACGCGACTGAGTCTTGGTTATGTAACCTGATTTTTATACTGACTGAATCTGACATGCAGCACCCTGATGAAGTAATTTTAAACAGATAAATAATAGCATTGTCGACTTACTCTCAGTTGAATAGCTGCGTTTGTATTTATCCCTTTAGCTTTAATGAAAAAACATCAAGACAAGACAAACAGGTTATTGTTTATTACCCTGAAGAACTCACTAACGGAACAACTGATGGCTCATAGTCACACACATCATCACGACGTCGCTAATTACAATCAGGCATTTGCCATTGGCATCAGCCTGAATATTATATTTGTCATCATTGAGGCCAGTTACGGCATTCTGTCTGGATCAATGGCTTTGCTGGCTGATGCAGGGCATAACCTGAGTGATGTAGTCAGTTTATTACTCGCCTGGGGAGCCAGTATCCTGGCGAAAAAAGCTGCCACTGAAAAACGCACTTATGGTTTTCGTAAAGCCACCGTGATGGCGGCATTAATCAGTTCTGTCATGCTGTTAATTGCCTTGGGTGGGATTGCCTGGGAATCGATCAACAGGATGCTGACCCCTCAGCCAGTGCAAGGTATGACCGTTATTATTGTCGCCAGCATTGGTGTGGTCATTAATACCATCACGGCACTGTTGTTTTTTAAAGGGCAAAAACAGGATTTGAATATTCGCGGGGCTTTCCTGCATATGGCTGCCGATGCTGCTGTCTCATTAGGCGTAGTGATTGCCGGATTGTTTATTTTGTTTAAAGGGTGGTTATGGATTGATCCGGTGGTCAGCCTGCTCATTGTTGCTGTTATTCTGGTAGGCACCTGGCGATTATTAAATGAATCCCTCAACTATGCGATGGATGCTGTCCCAGCCAATATCGATATTAAAAAGATCCAGCATTATTTGTTAAGCTTTGAACAGGTCAGACACTTTCATGACCTGCATGTCTGGCCTTTAAGCACCAATGAAACAGCTTTGACCGTTCATCTGGTCGTTGATGAGTCCGATCTGAATACTGTGTTGCTCTATCAGTTGCAAAACCATTTGCATGATCATTTTGGGATCGTACATTCCACCATTCAAATCGAGTCAGTAATGGAAGCTGAAAACTGCCTGCTAAACAGCAGTAATGAATGCCATTAACCATACTCCATCGTGAGCTCACAGAAGTAAACCAAGCCTAATTGATAGATGATTACCCTGATTTAACCTATCAATTTAAAATGTTGGCGTGTTGTATAGGCAGGAGAAACAAATGAGCCAGATATTTTTTGATAATTGGGAAACATTATTTCGCACTTTGATTATCGGGGTGCTGGCATACGTCAGTCTGGTCATCTTATTACGGATTTCAGGCAGACGAACTTTATCCAAAATGAATGCGTTTGATATGGTTGTGACTGTAGCTTTGGGTTCTACTTTGGCGACTATTTTACTTAATAGAGATGTTGCATTGGCAGAGGGAGTCTTGGCGTTTGCTTTGCTGATCGGCATGCAATATCTGGTGACCTGGTCCAGTGTCAGGGTGCCTTGGGTACGAAAAATTGTCACCGGCGAACCTGCACTGCTGGTCTATGATGGAAACCTGTTATCGTCAGCACTGAAACGTGCACGAGTCACTGAAGATGAAATTCATTCGGCTGTACGCTCCTCGGGTAGTCAAACACTCGAGCATATCAAAGCCGTGGTTTTGGAAACCGATGGTTCATTTAGTGTGGTAAAGCAAGAAAATAGCCAAGCAACTACGAGCCTGCAAGGTATCGTTGTTCCAGGTAAAGGCAAACTCGATGGATCTGACCTGCATTAACGATGAATAAATTTGTCAGCGATCCATAAATCCCTTCTGGCGAACGTTATTAAACTTCCTTAAAGCGTCTGGCTTTGTTATGTTGACAAGTTATTAATTAAATTAAGATTGAATGAAAATGCACGGAAAGTTAATCAAATGGAAAGATGACAGAGGTTTTGGATTCATCCTCTGTGAGCATAATCAACAGCAAGTATTTGTTCATATTTCAGCCTTCCCATCCAGCAGTCCCCGTCCCAAAGTTGGTGAACTGCTTGATTTTGACATTGAAACCACAGCCGATGGTAAAACCAGAGCCATCAATATTAGCCGTGGGGGATCAGTAAAAACGCAAACGCATGCTTCGACGATTAAACTCAGTAAAACGCCGGGTAACAAAACAAAAATTCTCAGCGGAATAATTGTGCTGTTGGTGATTGGGTTGATCGTGGCGAGCGTAACTCAATAACGCCAATGTAATCCAAATCCGATTAAATAATTTAGTGCTCGTCGTATAACGCCACATATTCCCCTGAAAACTTAGCCGCCAGCTGTTGACCGGAATACAAAACTGCTGCTACGCGGATACGGGCTTTTCCTTTACGACGTAAGATTTTGAGGAACCTTGTCCAATCATTTTCATCCACTAGCGCAGCCGTAGCAGTGAAGTCTCCGATCATGGGTTTGAGATAGGCCATCTCGTTTCGCTGAATCACCAGTTGAGAAGCTATCCCCTCCTCCGCCAATCGTGTATGCAATAACGACCAGGCTGATAGAATCGCCAACGTTGATGCACTGCCACCAAATACCGTTTCCTGATGGTTAATATTGGGGGCCAGCGGTGCCTGCAGAGTTAATGATTTTGCAGTCATGTTCTGCACACTTACCTGCATGGCTGCCGACAAAGGAATGTGTTTATACAGATAGCGTTCGAGTTGATTATGTGTCATATCTATTAGTCACTACTATTGTTGCTGTGCATTATCAAGGTAATCCAGTACTGAATTCATCAGCTGATTGATATTTTGATATTTTTGCAGATCGGCGGTCAGTATTTCACCTTCAGCCTGCACATAAGGTGCCGGCACCAATTCATCGGCACAGTGTTCAATAATGGCCTGAGCAGAGTCTTCGGTGGTCTCTAAATGAAATTGCAAACCAATGACTGATTGGCCCAATTGAAATGCCTGATTATGACAGCCAAAACTTTTTGCCAGCCACAAGCTATTCTTCGGTAAATCAAAGGTTTCACCATGCCAGTGAAACACCATGGCCATTTCAGGAAAAGTGAAAGCAGCTGCAATATTGTTAGCCACCGCCTGAATTGGCCACCAGCCGATTTCTTTTTCTATATTGGGATAGACTCTGCCACCCATCGCGCTGGCGATCAGTTG
>NZ_DFTU01000056.1:0-233 GCF_002379485.1 Methylophaga sp. UBA4204
GGTTTTGAAGGTAATGAAGGCGTCATTATTATTGCCGCCACCAACCGTCCTGACGTACTTGATCCCGCCTTATTGCGTCCGGGTCGCTTCGACAGACAGGTAGTAGTGCCATTACCGGATATTCGTGGACGTGAACAGATTCTGAAAGTTCATATGGGTAAAGTGCCCGCTGATGAAGATGTTGATCCAAGTGTCATTGCACGTGGAACGCCAGGCTTTTCAGGTGCTGACCT
>NZ_DFTU01000056.1:295-6496 GCF_002379485.1 Methylophaga sp. UBA4204
CCAGGCTTTTCAGGTGCTGACCTTGCCAATCTGGTGAATGAAGCTGCTTTATTTGCGGCCCGCACCAACAAACGCCTGGTATCAATGGTGGATTTGGAGTTAGCCAAAGATAAAATTATGATGGGTGCTGAACGTCGCTCAATGGTCATGAGTGATAAAGAAAAAGAACTGACGGCCTATCATGAAGCCGGTCACGCCATTGTTGGGCGCAGTGTACCGGGCCACGATCCAGTGTATAAAGTGAGTATCATCCCTCGTGGTCGTGCGCTGGGTGTAACGATGTTTTTACCGATCGAAGACAGATACAGTTACACCAAACAACAATTGGAAAGTCAGATTTCAAGCCTGTATGGCGGTCGACTGGCTGAAGAAATGATTTTTGGTGCTGAAGCAGTGACTACTGGTGCCTCAAATGATATTCAGCGGGCAACAGAACTGGCACACAATATGGTCACCAAATGGGGACTATCGGACAATATGGGGCCTTTATCTTATGGTGAAGAAGAAGGCGAAGTTTTTCTGGGTCGCAGTGTTACCCAGCACAAGTCAGTATCTGATTTGACAGCTAAACAGATTGATGAAGATGTTCGTGCATTGATTACCAGGAATTATGATCGTGCCAAAAATATTCTGACTGAAAATGCTGATAAATTGCACACCATGGCAAAACTTCTGATCAAATACGAAACGATTGATAGCGATCAGATAGATGCGATCATGGAAGGACGTGAACCAGGTGCACCTAAGGGTTGGGATGATAAATCATCGACTCCACCACCATCCGCTAAAGCAGATGAAGATGGCCCGGAACCTACAGGCAAACCTGCTGATCAATTAAACTGAGAAAAGTTAAATCATGATGATGGATTTTGCGGGCAAATCTCTGGATTTGTCCGCTCCGCACGTTATGGGCATCGTCAATGTAACGCCCGACTCCTTTTCGGATGGCGGGCGTTTTTTTTCGGCTGATAAAGCCCTCGAACAAGCTCGAAAACTGGTTGCTGATGGCGCTACTATTATTGATATTGGTGGCGAATCGACTCGTCCCGGCTCTGAACCTGTTGGTGTTGAAGAAGAAATTCGCCGAGTGGTGCCTGCAATAGAAGCCATTCATGCTGAGCTTGATGTGGTTATTTCAATTGATACCATGAAGGCTGAGGTGATGCGTGCTGCAGTCACTGCTGGAGCGAGCCTGATAAACGATGTAAATGCATTGCGTGGTGATGGGGCATTACAGGCAGCTGCAGAACTGGGCGTGCCGGTGTGCCTGATGCATATGCAGGGCTCACCTCAAACCATGCAACAACAGCCCCACTATTCCGATGTGGTCAGTGAAGTAAATGAATTTCTGTCTGAGCGGGTTGCTGCCTGTGAAGCAGCGGGAATCTCGCGTTCAAAGATTATTCTGGACCCGGGATTTGGCTTTGGTAAAAATGCCCGTCATAATCTGCGATTAATGAAGCATCTATCGGTGATAACGGAATCGGATCTGCCTGTGCTGGTCGGCGTTTCACGAAAATCCATTATCGGTGCGATGCTCAATATATCGGTTGAAGAACGATTGGCGGGAAGCCTGGCTCTGGCATCGATAGCGATATGGCAAGGCGCAAAGATCATACGCAGTCATGATGTCCGGGAAACCGTACAGGCAGTCCGATTGTGTGAACATGTAATGCAGGTTAACGATTTTGACTGAACAAAAACGACGTTATTTTGGTACTGATGGCATCAGAGGAAGAGTAGGCGATGGCGCCATTACACCTGACTTTGTATTAAAACTCGGCTGGGCGATTGGACGTGTGTTGGCGAAGGAACGTAACAGCAAGGTTTTGATCGGTAAAGACACCAGAATATCCGGTTATATGTTTGAATCCGCATTACAGGCAGGCCTTTCAGCCGCTGGTGTAGATGTATATTTAATGGGGCCAATGCCAACCCCCGCAGTAGCTTATCTAACCCGCACATTTCATGCCCAGGCAGGCATTGTAATCAGTGCCTCGCATAATCCCTATCATGATAATGGCATTAAATTCTTCTCTGATAAGGGAACCAAGTTACCGGATTCAGTTGAACTGGCGATTGAGGCAATGCTTGACCAGCCGATTAGAACGGTTGATTCTGCCTATTTAGGCAAGGCCCACCGTATTGCTGATGCTGCAGGACGTTATATTGAGTTTTGTAAAAGCACCATTTCGACTGGGGTTGATTTATCCAATCTGAAAATTGTGGTGGATTGCGCTCATGGTGCCACTTATCACATCGCACCAAACGTATTCCGTGAACTGGGTGCCGAAGTCATTTTGATGGGCGCCGAGCCGGATGGTCTGAATATCAATCAGAATTGTGGTTCGACTGAACCGCGATTACTGCAAGCCAGCGTTCTCGAGCATAAAGCTGATTTGGGTATTGCTCTGGATGGCGATGGTGACCGCCTTATCATGGTGGATCATCAGGGCGAGCTGGTAGATGGTGATGATATTCTGTTTATCATTGCCCGTGGAAGACAACGTGTTGGTCTGGATAGAGGCCATGTGGTCGGTACACAGATGTCGAATCTGGGATTGCAACATGCCTTGGAAAAACACGACATTATTCTGCATCGGGCAAATGTCGGTGATCGTTATGTGATGGAGAAGCTGCAACAGGTTGAAGGACTGATTGGTGGCGAGGCCTCAGGACATATTATCTGTCTGGATAAAACCAGCACGGGGGATGGTATTGTTGCAGCATTGCAGGTACTGGCTGAAATCCAGCAAACGGGTAGCAGCCTGCATGAACTGTGCTCTGCTGTCATAAAATATCCACAACGTCTTGTTAATGTACGTATTGATAAGCTGGTTAATTTACGGGATTATCCGGAAATTCAAACGGCTGTAGAAGAAGTGGAGAAAACACTTGGTCAGGAAGGGCGAGTGCTGCTGAGAGCTTCCGGAACAGAACCGGTTATAAGAGTAATGGTTGAGGGGCACGATGCAACCCGCACGAACCAGTTAGCCAAGTCTCTGGCCGAACAAATTGAGATAATATTACAACGTTAGATAAGTAATTCTATGCCAACAGAGTGAGCGGAGAGGACATTGCTTTATCTTCGGTCTGTCGGTACCCTTTATAATTAATTCTTATTGAGAGTAGGTGTCTGTGCGCAAACCGCTGGTCGCTGGTAACTGGAAAATGAACGGCTCTAGCGCAAGCAACAAATTGTTGCTTGATGCGATACTGGCGCAAAGAGACTCCTTTGCTTCAGTTGATGTCGCTTTATTCCCTCCTGCACTATATATACAACAGGTTCAGTCTGCTTTATCCGGTACAGGAATGTATTGGGGGACGCAAAATGTGTCGCAATTTGATTCTGGTGCTTATACCGGTGAAATTTCAGCGGCAATGTTGCATGACTTTAGTTGTCAGTATGTGTTGATTGGTCATTCCGAACGACGTTGCCTGTATGCAGAGCTAAATCTGGATCAGGTTTTTCTTGATCATATCATCGCAGAAAAATATGAAATGTCCGTCAAGCATGGCATTACCCCCATTATCTGTATTGGTGAAAGCCCGGAAGAACACTCCATGGGCCGCACCGAAGAAATGGTGGCACGCTTGATGGATATAGTGATTGCGCAACAAGGGGTCAAAGCGCTGTCAAAAGTGGTATTGGCATATGAACCTGTCTGGGCAATCGGAACAGGTAAGACAGCCAGCCCGGAATGGGCGCAGGATGTACATTCGTTCATGCGTCAGCGGGTGGCAAAACATGATGCGAATATTGCCGCATCACTCAGAATACTTTACGGCGGCAGCGTAAAAGGTAATAATGCTGCTCCATTATTTGCCAAGCCCGATATTGATGGTGGATTAATCGGCGGCGGCTCTAGAGATGCCGATGAATTTGTAAAAATCTGTCAGGCTGCAGTTCAAAATTAGGAAGTTAAATGGATGCGTTGATTCTGGTGGTTCACATTGTGATCTCACTATTGTTAGTTGGTTTGATCTTAATCCAGCACGGTAAAGGTGCTGATGCCGGTGCTGCATTTGGCGGCGGTGGCAGTGGCGGCGGTGGGGCTTCTTCAAGCCTGTTTGGGAGTCAGGGCTCTGCATCTTTCCTGAGTCGTAGCAGCGCCATTCTGGCCACAGTATTTTTTATTACCAGTCTGACATTGGCTTATCTTGCTGGTAACGCTGATCGTGTTCAGAGTGTTACTGACTCAGTGGTAATTGAACAGCCTGCAGAAGAAAGTCCTGCGGATCTCCCAGACTTTCCATAAAAATCCCTCACAGTTAATTGCCGTCGTGGTGAAATTGGTAGACACGCTATCTTGAGGGGGTAGTGCCTTAGGGTGTGCCGGTTCGACTCCGGCCGACGGCACCAATATATAAAAACCCGCCAGTGAATAAAATCGCTGAGCGGGTTTTTTATTTTTGAATATAATCGGCAAATTCCAAATTGTTAGCCCAATAAGTCGATTTATAGAAAGCGTATTATTGGTGATTAACCTGTCGACGATGCTTTTTCCACATACCTGCAATAAAGAATATTAACGCTATCCAGATTAATCCAAAGGTTATCAGCCTTTCCGGTGGGTAGGCTTCTTTGAGCACAAAAACACCAATCACAAATTGAATTGTCGGGTTGATGTACATAATAAACCCCACTACTGATAAATCGACTCGACTGGCCGCCATGGCAAATAGAACCAAAGGCAGAGCAGTGAGAAAACCTGAACCAATAAGTAGCAACGTTAATTGTGAGCTCTCACCAAATGCGAGATTGTAATCAACGTTTGTTGATTGCCAAAGGATCCAGAACAGCGCAACAGGGGCCAACCATAAGGTTTCAATGGTCAAGCCGTTTACGCCATCGACAGGATGTTTTTTTCGAATGAGTCCATAAAGTGCAAATGCCAGGGCCAACGATAAGCCTACCCATGGAATGCTCCCCAGGCTGACCCATTCCCACAAAACCGCAATTGTGGCCAGCACCCCGGCCCATGCCTGTAAAGGATGCAGCTGTTCTTTAAGTAACCATCTCGCCAATAACAGACTCATTACCGGGGTAATGAAATATCCCAGGCTGGCTTCTAGCACACGATGCTGTGAAACTGCCCAGATAAATATCAACCAATTTACCGCAATAAGTAATGATGATAACGCCAGCCACAATAATAATTTTTTATCGGCAAAAGTCTTAATCAACTTACGGCCGCGGCCCAGTAAAAGGCCTACCACCGTGGTGGCAAGTAAAGACCAGAGAATTCGGTGCGACAACACTTCAACGGCTGATACGCTATTGAGATAACTGAAATAAAGTGGGAAGCTGCCCCAGATAACGTATGCAGCAATGGCGAAAATCAGTCCATACATAAAGTAAATCGCTTAAAGATAATGTTATTGATGACCTTGGCTAAAAGGCTTGAGGTTGTACATATTAACGAAATGGCTATGCTAGGGTCTTTTTAAGTAATTAAACCCATGAACGATACTTAAAAGAGTATGGTTACAAAAAATATAAACGTAATAATTAAGATGGTATGAATTGGATAGGTAGACCGGGTGTTAAGCAATAAACTCAACCAATTGCAGAGTCGACTTAATAAGTCTCGAAGAGCAGGATATCTTGCACCACTGCGAATTGCATTGTTTTATGCCATTTTTGCCACATTATGGATTATTTTTTCAGATCAACTTATAGAACGGTTCACCCGAGATCCCCTGTTATTGTCACGTTTACAAACATACAAGGGATTACTGTTTGTCACTATCACGACCATCCTGGTCTGGTTGATGACCCAACGTTCATGGTTATCGCAAAATAAACTTATTGCTGCATTGCAGGATAGTCAATCAAGGTTATGTTTGATCTTTGATAATGTGTCATGCGGGATACTGGAATGCGATCTGCAAGGGCGAATTACTTTCAGTAATCAAGCCCATCATGAGATTCTGGGCGTTAAACCTAATGAGTTGATCGGATCCCATATCTGGGATTATCAACCGGATGAAACCACTCAACAGCAATTTAAACGATTGTTCGATAATTTGGTGATCCATCAGCCATCACCAGATTTAATGGTTACCACCAATCTTAGCCAGCAAGGTCAGCAAAAAATTCTGGAATATAGCTGGGACTATATTTATGACGAGCTGGGTGATTTGACGGGGCTAATTGCCGTTATTTCTGACATTACCACACGTAAACAGCAGGAAGAA
>NZ_DFTU01000056.1:6612-14555 GCF_002379485.1 Methylophaga sp. UBA4204
ATTCATCTGGCGCAATACGATACGTTAACGAGCCTGCCTAATCGCTTTCTGGCATTGGATCGTTTATCCCAACGGCTGAAGTTGGCCCACCCCAATAAAGACATGGTGGGTGTGTTATGTATGGATTTAGATGATTTTAAAAAAATTAACGAATCATTGGGACATTCTGCCGGCGATGCCTTACTGATCCAGGTCACAAAGCGTATTCAGACGCATATTCGCCATGGTGACACTCTTGGTCGGCTTGGTGGTGATGAATTTATTGTGTTGCTGACCGACCTGCAGACAACGGAGGAAATTACGCAAATTGTTGAAAATCTGATTCAGCAATTTCGCTTGCCTTTCAGCATTGATGGGCAATCTCTCACAATGACCTTAAGTATTGGTGTTGCCATTCATCCTGTGGATGGAAATGATGCTTCACAATTACTCAGACAAGCTGATGCAGCCATGTTTTATGCTAAAAGTAATGGGCGTAATACTTTTACATATTACACCGAGTCAATGAACCGTGATGCAACCCGCCGATTATTGATAGAGCAACAGATGTATGGAGCTTTGGAAAGAGGCGAGTTTTATCTGTTTTATCAACCACAGATTGAGTTGGCAACGGGGAAAATGATTGGTGCTGAAGCCTTGTTACGTTGGCAAAACGATCAGTTGGGTCCCATCGGTCCTGATGAGTTTATACCTGTTGCTGAGCAAACCGGTCTGATTGTCTCGATTGGCGAATTTGTGATGCATTCAGCTATAAAAATGGCATCAAAATGGCAGGCGCTTCAGCCAGATTTTCGCATGGCGATCAACCTTTCTCCCTGTCAGTTTCGTGACCCTGGATTGTTAGGTTTTGTAGAGCAGCAGCTACTGCAATACCCAGTTCAGCCCAATACGCTGGAATTGGAAATAACCGAGGGTGTATTACTTAGCGGCTACCTGATGACTGATGAGTTATTTCAGTCTTTTACTGCTAAGGGAATTGAGATGGCGATGGACGATTTTGGTACTGGCTATTCATCACTTAGCTATCTGCGGCGCTATCCTTTTGCCATATTAAAAATCGATCGAAGCTTTATTAACGATATGACAACTGATCCAGCCGATAGGGAATTGGTTAATGCCAGCATTGCCATGGCGCATGGGCTTGGCCTGAAAGTCGTTGCTGAAGGTGTGGAGACTGAAGAGCAGGCAAACTCCCTCAAAATAATGAATTGCGATTATGTGCAGGGATATTATTTCAGCAAACCGATTACCCCTGATGAATTAATCTCAAAGCTGGAGAATTATGTTCATGAATAAATGCATCTAAATGCACGCTTCAAATACAGCCCGTTAATGTGTACTATCGGGAGTTGATCAAATAATTTTGATTTCGTAAAAACAATAATAATTATCAGGTGTCACAAAGACACTACATCTCGGAAGAGTGGAAGGGCGGCATGTTAGAGGGATACCTCCCCATTTTGTTGTTTATTATCATTGGCATTGGCTTCGGTGTGATGCCTCTTATTGCGGGCTTTATTATCGGGCCACAGCGCCCTGATGCCGAAAAACGCTCCAGCTATGAATGTGGCTTTGAACCTTTTGAAGACACGCATGGCAGATTTGATGTGCGTTATTACCTGGTTGCCATTCTGTTTATCATTTTCGATCTGGAAATCGCCTTTTTATTCCCTTGGGCTATCGTGCTCGATGAAATCGGGGTGTTTGGTTTGCTGGCCATGTTCCTGTTTCTGGGGATTCTGGTAGTAGGCTTCATCTATGAATGGAAAAAAGGAGCCCTGGAATGGGAATAGAGGGCGTTCTTCACGAAGGTATAGTCACCACTTCTGCAGATAAATTAATTAACTGGGCCCGGACCGGTTCTTTATGGCCGATGACCTTTGGTCTGGCATGTTGTGCGGTTGAAATGATGCATGCCGGAGCTTCACGTTATGATCTGGATCGTTTCGGGGTAGTGTTTCGGCCCAGTCCCCGTCAGTCGGATGTGATGATTGTGGCTGGCACCCTTGTTAACAAAATGGCACCGGCATTACGCAAGGTCTATGACCAGATGTCCGAACCTCGCTGGGTTATTTCAATGGGATCCTGTGCTAATGGCGGTGGCTACTACCATTATTCCTATTCAGTCGTTCGGGGCTGTGATCGGATAGTACCGGTGGATATTTATGTGCCGGGTTGTCCGCCAACTGCTGAAGCCTTACTCTACGGTATTATTCAGTTACAGAAAAAGATTCAACGTACCAATACCATCGCTAAAAGCTCACAAGCATAAGGTTGTTGCATGGAATCGCTTAAACATAAACTGGAACAGCATTTTGCCAATCAGCTGGTGGAGTGTGAGTTTAATCGTGGCGAATTAACAATCCATGTTGAGGCTGAACAGATTATTCCAGTATGCCAAGCATTACGCGATGAATTTGAGTTTACCCAATTAATTGATTTATGCGGTGTAGATTATTCCGTATACGGCAACAGTGGCTGGGAAACCAAACAGGCCACTGAACATGGTTTCAGTCGGGCACGTGAACCGTTTTCGCAAATCGACGAAATGGACGAAGGCTTTCGCTATGCCGTTGTTTATCATTTGCTATCGGTGCAACACAATAATCGACTTCGCCTTAAGGTGGATCTGATTGCTGAAACGCCCATTATTGATTCAGTTACCAGCATCTGGCATTCGGCTGACTGGTACGAACGTGAAGCCTTTGATTTGTTTGGCATCCTGTTCAAAGGCCATGAAGATCTGCGACGTATTCTGACGGATTATGGTTTTGTCGGACATCCGTTTCGCAAGGATTTCCCATTGATTGGCAATGTAGAAATGCTTTATGACCCCGAACAGAAACGGGTGATTTATCAGCCAGTCAGTATTGAACCTAGAACACTGGTCCCGCGGGTAATTCGTGATGATAACCGTTACCTGCAACCGCATGGCAGCGAGGCCAAGAAATAATGGCTGAAATTAAAAATTACACGCTGAATTTTGGCCCACAACATCCAGCAGCACATGGTGTATTACGGCTGATTCTGGAAATGGATGGCGAGGTTATTGTGCACGCTGATCCACATATTGGTTTGCTGCATCGTGGTACCGAAAAGCTGGCTGAGTCCAAACCCTATAACCAGAGTATTGGTTATATGGATCGGCTGGATTATGTGTCGATGATGTGTAACGAACATGCCTATGTGATGGCGATAGAAAAGCTATTAGGTATTGAACCTCCGGTTCGGGCACAGTACATCCGGGTTTTGTTTGATGAAATGACCCGGGTTTTGAATCACCTGATGTGGCTTGGTGCACATGGTCTGGATATCGGTGCTATGACCGTCTTTCTTTATTGCTTTCGTGAGCGTGAAGATTTAATGGACTGTTACGAAGCTGTATCCGGTGCAAGGTTACATGCAACCTATTATCGTCCAGGTGGCGTCTATCGTGATTTACCCAACAGCATGCCGCAATATCAAAAATCCAAATGGCATTCTGACGCAGAGGTTAAAAAGTTAAACCAAAGCCGCGAAGGCAGCCTGCTCGATTTTATTGAGGACTTCTGTCAACGCTTTCCCAAATGCGTTGATGAATATGAAACGCTGTTGACCGATAACCGTATCTGGAAGCAACGTACCGTAGGAATTGGTGTGGTATCGCCGGAACGCGCGCTGCAACTTGGTTTTACCGGACCAATGCTACGTGGCAGTGGTGTGGAATGGGATTTAAGGCGCAAGCAGCCCTATGAAGTTTATGACCGATTGGATTTTGATATCCCGGTGGGTAAAGAGGGGGATTGTTATGATCGATATCTGGTACGCATTGAAGAGATGCGTCAGTCCAATAAAATCATGCAGCAATGTATTGACTGGCTGCGAGTCAATCCGGGGCCAGTGATTGTTGATAATGTCAAAATAGCGCCTCCCAGCAGAGCGGATATGAAAGATGATATGGAAGCATTAATTCATCATTTCAAACTGTTTACTGAAGGCTATTGTGTGCCAGAAGGTGAGGTATACAGTGCAGTAGAACATCCAAAAGGTGAGTTTGGAATTTATATGGTTTCGGACGGTGCCAATAAACCTTATCGCGTCAAAATACGTGCTCCGGGCTTTCCCCATCTTGCCGCAATGAACGAAATGGCTAAAGGCCACTTGCTGGCTGATGTGGTGGCCATTATCGGTACCATGGATATTGTTTTCGGGGAGATTGACCGATGACAGCAGAGTTGCAACTCACAGGCCACCGGGATCAGCTGTTCAGTGAAGCCATCCGCCAACAGTTGGATAGCTGGATTAGTAAATATCCACCAGGCCAGGCTCAATCAGCGGTCATACCGGCTTTGCATATTCTGCAGGATGCGCATGAAGGATGGCTAAGCGAGGGATTGATGCGTGCGTTGGCGGAATATCTGGATATTCCGGTTATCAGTGTGTTTGAAGTCGCTACGTTTTATACGATGTTTGAACTCAAACCGGTGGGCCAGCATAAAATCAGCCTTTGTACCAATATTTCCTGTCAGCTATGTGGTTCGGAAGATATCGCCAGACATATTCAGAAAAAGCTGGGGGTTGGTTTTGGGCAAACCACTGCTGACGGCAAATTCACGTTAAAAGAAGTAGAGTGCCTGGGAGCTTGTGTCGGTGCCCCCATGTTATTGCTGGATCGTGATTACCATGAGCACCTGACCGTGGAAAAAATCGATACGCTTTTAGACGGGGTGAAATGATGCAACAAAACCAGGTTTGTTTTCGCACCATGCACCTTGACCAGCCCTGGTCGATGGAAGCTTATCGCAGCGTTGGCGGTTACGAAGTACTGGAGAAAATTCTCCGTGAAAAGACCCGTCAGGAAAGTATTATTGAGACCATCAAAAATTCGGCACTACGTGGACGCGGCGGTGCTGGCTTTCCAACCGGGCTGAAATGGAGCTTTATGCCGCGGCGTATGCCAGGGGATAAATATATTGTCTGCAACTCGGATGAAGGCGAGCCCGGCACCTGTAAAGATCGTGACATTATGCGTTACAACCCGCACCAGCTGATTGAAGGCATGATTATCGCCGGCTATACCATTGGTGCCCAACGTGGCTACAACTATATTCGTGGTGAGTTTTTTGAGCCGATTGAACGGTTTGAACAAGCATTAATTGAAGCACGTGAAGCGGGTTATTTAGGCAAGGATATTCTTGGTAGTGGATTTAATTTTGAACTTCATACCCATCCTGGGGCCGGTGCGTATATCTGCGGTGAAGAAACGGCATTACTCGAATCCCTGGAAGGCAAAAAAGGCCAGCCGCGTTACAAACCCCCATTCCCGGCAGGCTATGGTTTATACGGCCGGCCAACCACAATAAACAATACCGAAACGTTAGCCTCGGTGCCTGTCATACTGCAACATGGTGCGGACTGGTTTCATGAGCTGGGCACACCAAATAACGGCGGTCAGAAAATCTTCTGCATGACCGGCCATGTGAATAAACCGGGAAATTATGAAGTGCCATTGGGAATGCCCTTTGCAGAATTACTGGAACTCGCCGGTGGTGTCCGCAATGGCAACAAACTTAAAGCCGTTATCCCCGGTGGCAGTTCGACACCTGTGGTACCTGCAGATGTCATGATGCAAACCGCAATGAGCTATGACGGTATCGGCAAGGCAGGTTCGATGCTTGGGGCAGGGTCAGTGATTGTAATGGACGAAACCACCTGCATGGTCAAAGCGTTGGAGCGCATCGCCTATTTTTATTACGAGGAGTCCTGCGGTCAGTGCACCCCTTGTCGTGAAGGCACCGGCTGGCTATATCGCGTTATTAAACGCATTGAAAATGGCGAAGGCCGTCAGGAAGATCTGGATCGTCTGGTAGATGTTGCGAACAACATTAACGGTAATACGATCTGTGCTCTGGGCGATGCCGCAGCCGCGCCGGTTATCAGCTTTATCAAGCATTTTCGCGATGAATTTCAGTATCACATCGATCACCAACGCTGCCTGGTTGATGAACCAGAATTGAAGTTGAACTATGGTTAATATCGAAATTGATGGCATTCCACTTAAAGTGGATTCAGCCAAAATGATTATTCAGGCTGCTGATGAGGCGGGTATTGATATTCCGCGTTTTTGTTATCACAAAAACCTGTCGATAGTGGCCAACTGCCGTATGTGTCTGGTTGAAGTCGATAAGGCTCGTAAAGCCTTGCCAGCTTGTGCCACGCCAGTTGCAGAGGGAATGAAAGTATTTACTCAGTCAGAAACAGCGCTGGCAGCACAACGTGGCGTTATGGAATTTCTGCTGATCAATCACCCGTTGGATTGCCCGATTTGTGATCAGGGCGGCGAGTGTGAATTACAGGATTTATCGCTGGGCTATGGCAGTGGCATAAGCCGATTCAGTGAGAAAAAACGGGTTGTGAAAGACAAGGATATCGGACCGCTGGTGCAAACCGATATGACCCGCTGCATCCACTGTACCCGTTGTGTGCGCTTTGGGCAGGAAATTGCCGGCATCAAAGAATTGGGTGCGACAGGCCGTGGTGAACATATGGAAATCGGTACCTATGTTGAACACAGTCTGGCGTCGGAGTTATCAGGCAATATCATTGATATCTGTCCGGTAGGTGCACTGACTTCCAAACCTTTCCGTTATAAAGCACGGGCCTGGGAGATGACTTCCCACCCGTCAATTGCGATGCATGATGCCGTGGGTTCCAGTGTGGAGATTCATACCCGGCAGAATGATGTTATGCGTGTGGTTGCCAGAGATAATGAATCCGTCAATCAAAGCTGGATTTCAGACCGGGATCGTTTCAGTTATCTTGGTTTAAAACATCCTGATCGTTTGCTGCATCCCATGATTAAGCAAAATGGTGAATGGCAGACTACCGATTGGCAGACGGCTCTTGAGTTTGCAGTAGAAGGAATCAAACACGTTAAAACCAAAAATGGTGCCGATCAGATTGCCGGCTTGATATCCCCCACAGCTACATTGGAAGAAGCCTATCTGTTCCAGAAATGGCTACGTAATTTTGGTAGTCAGAATATTGATCATCGCTTACGGCAGCAGGATTTCAGTGACGCAGGGCAGGAGCAATTCAGCCCAATCTGCCTGGCAGAAGTTGAAGATTGTGATGCGATTGTCTTATTGGGTTGTAATGTTCGCAGTGAAGCGCCCCTGTTAGCCCATCGAATTCGCCAGTCGGCTTATGCCGGCGGGCTGGTCAGTGATATTAATTTCTTCAAAACCGATTTGCTGATGCCGACAGACCGTCAGGTGGTGGTGAATACGGCACAACTATTCGCCTTGCTCAGCGGCATTACCAAAGCGTTATTACATTTGGATAAGGAGGCTGCTGCAGCCTGGCAACATCTGATTCCTGAAAAAGCGGCCTCGGCAACCGAGCAGAATATTGCGATGCAGCTGGCTAATGGCAATCAACCATTAATTGTTGTTGGTGCATTAGCCAATCAGCACCCTCAGGCAGCAGTCATTCGATCAATGGCGGCGCTTATCAGTAAACTGACAGGAGCACGGCTGTTAATTCTACCGGAAGCGAATAGTCAGGCTTTGCATTTGGCCGGCGCTTTACCGCATAACGAAATGATTAAAGACGTAAAGCCTGGCCTGGATGCTAAAACGGTCTGGGAAGAGCAGTTACGTGCATATGTATTAATGAATATTGAACCGGAATTTGACTGTTCAAATCCCTCTGCTGCCCAACTTGCCTTGCAACGAGCCGGTTTTGTGGTCGCAATAAACAGTTTTCATTGCAACAGTCTTCATGAGTATGCCGACGTATTACTGCCTTTGGCGGCATTTGCAGAAACGTCTGGTACATTTGTCGGTCTGGATCATCAATGGCAGTCCTTTACCGGCGCAGTGGCACCACCGGGAGAAAGTCGTCCAGGCTGGAAAATTCTGCGGGTACTGGGCAATATTTCAAAATTCAACGGGTTTGATTAA
>NZ_DFTU01000056.1:14657-16274 GCF_002379485.1 Methylophaga sp. UBA4204
AAAATTCAACGGGTTTGATTATGTTTCTTCAGAAGGGGTGCGCCAGGAGTTGCAGGATCAGTTGAACCGGCATTCTCCGGTTAAACACGGTTTGTATATTCCAGCTGAAATTTCTCAGGCTGACGGTTTGCAGCTGATTTCAGAGGTGCCGATATATCGTACAGACAGTCTGGTCAGACATAGTAAAGCCCTGCAATTAACACCGGAAAATCAGTTTCTGGATACCTTGCGGATTCATCCGATACAGGCTGAGCTGTCAGGTCTACATCAGGGGGATCAGGTGCATATTCAGCAGGGTGAAATCTCCGTATCGACCACCGTACTGATAGATGAACAGGTTGCTGAGGGCATGGTTTATCTAGCTGCAGCCTCGCCATTAAGTGCCAAATTAACATCAGCCTTTGGTGATGTAGAATTATCAGCCATACTGGAGACAGCAGATGCTTGATCTGCTCACCCAGCATTTGTTACCCAATATAGGCAAAATTTTGCTGATTGTAGCGATATTGATGCTGGCGGTAGCCTATCTGACATTGGCCGAACGGAAAGTTATTGGCTATATCCAGATGCGTATTGGCCCCAATCGTGTGGGGCCGCGTGGCCTGCTGCAACCGATTGCTGATGGTCTGAAGTTATTACTTAAAGAAATCATCTTGCCCACGCGCTCCAATCTCTATTTGTTTGTATTGGCACCGGTATTAGCAATTGGTCCTGCTTTGGCAGCCTGGGCGGTTATCCCGTTTGACGCTGGCATGGTGTTGGCCGATATTAATGCCGGTTTGTTATATGTACTGGCTATTACCTCAATGGGTGTTTACGGCATTGTGATTGCTGGATGGGCCTCCAATTCACGCTATGCTTTTTTAGGCGCGATGCGCAGTGCCGCTCAAGTAGTCTCCTATGAAATTGCCATGGGTTTTGCCCTGGTAGGCGTACTGATTGCCGCTGGTAGCTTGAACCTGAGTGAGATTGTTATGGCTCAGCAAGGCGGTATTTTTTACTGGTACTGGTTACCTTTGTTACCGTTGTTTGTTGTGTATTTTGTCTCTGGTGTGGCGGAAACCAATCGCGCACCGTTTGATATTGCCGAAGGTGAATCCGAAATTGTTGCCGGCTTCCATGTGGAATATTCCGGGATGGCGTTTGCGATATTTTTCCTCGCTGAATACGCCGATATGATTTTGATTTCGATCCTGGCCGCCACCTTGTTTATGGGCGGCTGGTTATCACCTTTTGAAGGTATTCCGGTTTTAGAGCCGATGTTTGCCTGGGTACCGGGACTGGTCTGGCTATTACTGAAAACCAGTATGTTTCTGTTTATCTATTTATGGATCCGCGCCACCTTTCCTCGCTACCGTTATGATCAGGTGATGCGTCTCGGCTGGAAAGTATTTATACCAGTGACATTAGTTTGGCTGGTGATTATTTCGACCATGCAGGTGTTCGATATCGGGCCCTGGTTTAACAACATCGTCGAGGTGACAAGTCCATGAATGAGTCAATTCGTCACTTTTTTAAGAGTTTTCTGCTGTGGGAGTTAGTGCAGGGATTACGTCTGACCGGGCGACATTTGTTTTCGCGCAAGGTCACGGTGCAATATCCCGAAGAGCAAACGCC
>NZ_DFTU01000056.1:16427-24034 GCF_002379485.1 Methylophaga sp. UBA4204
GTTGCAAGTTGTGTGAAGCGGTTTGCCCTGCATTGGCAATTACCATCGATACCGAACCTCGTGAAGACGGCACACGCCGAACCACGCGCTATGACATCGATTTATTCAAATGTATTTACTGTGGATTTTGTGAAGAATCCTGTCCCGTGGATTCAATAGTCGAAACCCGAGTATTTGCCTATCACTTTGAAAATCGTGGTGAAAACATTATGGACAAACAACAGTTGCTGGCGATTGGCGATAAATACGAGACGGAAATCGCTGCTGACCGGGAGGCTGATGCGCCTTATCGATAGGCCGGATAATTATGGAAAAAATACTGTTTTATTTTTTTGCTGGCATTTTATTGTTTGCCGCCACCATGGTGATTACCGTAAGAAATCCGGTGCGTGCAGCATTGTTTCTGGTGCTGGCCTTTTTTACCAGTGCAGCCATCTGGTTGATGCTGGAAGCCGAGTTTCTGGCGATCAGCCTGGTTTTGGTATATGTCGGTGCGGTGCTGGTGCTGTTCCTGTTTGTGGTCATGATGCTGGATATAGATACCAGTGCACTTAAGGAAGGATTTACCCGTTATCTGCCGTTAGGCTTATTAGTTGCCGTTTTGATCGTGCTGGAATTAATTGCCGTATTGGGTGCGGCGAATTTTGGTTTGGATCAGGTGCCAGTTCCTGAAGGTTCTGATGAAAGTAATACCAAAACGCTGGGCCGACTGTTGTATACGGTTTATGTTTATCCATTCGAAATCGCTTCGGTGATTCTGACGGTGGCCATCGTGGCAGCCATTACGCTGACCTTACGGCCCAATAAACGCAAAACTCAGGATCCAGCTGAGCAGGTCAAAGTTCGTAGTAAAGACCGCGTCCGTCTGGTGAAAATGGCCTCGGAAAAACGCCAGGATGGGAAAGGAAAACCATGATTGCTTTATCTGACTTTCTGATTGTTGCCGCTATTTTGTTCAGCTTGTCTGTTGCCGGTATTTTTCTCAATCGTAAAAACATCATTATCCTGCTGATGTGTATTGAATTGATGTTGCTGGCGGTTAACCTGAACTTTATTGCCTTTTCTTATTACGCCGGGGATGCCGCTGGCCAGGTATTTGTGTTTTTTATTCTGACTGTTGCGGCGGCTGAAGCAGCGATTGGCCTGGCAATCCTGGTCGTATTATTCCGCAATCTCAGCACCATCAATGTTGATGATCTCAACCGGTTAAAGGGCTAACGGCATGACCCAGACCCTGTTACTGACCATTGTTTTAGCCCCCTTACTGGGCAGTATCATTGCTGGTTTTTTTGGTCGTAGGATTGGCCGGAACTGGTCACATCGAGCGGCAATCGCCGGTGTCAGTATTGCGTTCTTTTTATCGCTCTGGGTGTTGAAGCTGGTAGTCATGGATGGCGCAACCTATAACCAGGCGGTATATCAGTGGCTGCAAGTTGGCAGCCTGAGCATTGAAGTCGGCTTTTTGGTTGATTCACTGACTGCAGTGATGATGACCGTGGTGACCTTTGTATCGCTGATGGTGCATATCTACACCATTGGTTATATGCATGATGATGACGGCTACAGCCGGTTTTTCAGTTATATCTCGCTGTTTACCTTCTCAATGCTGATGCTGGTGATGGCCAATAACTTTATGCAGCTGTTTTTTGGCTGGGAAGCGGTTGGCCTTGTTTCCTATCTGCTGATTGGTTTCTGGTACAAAAAGCCCACTGCAATTTACGCTAATCTCAAGGCATTTCTGGTCAATCGTGTGGGGGACTTTGGCTTTCTGCTAGGTATCGCTGCCGTATTGATGTATTCCGGTAGTCTGGATTATATGGAGGTATTTAATCAGGCTCCGGTGATGGCGGGGCAGACCATTTCCATATTTGATAATTACGCCTGGTCGTTAATGACGGTGATTGGCATTCTGTTATTTATCGGCGCAATGGGTAAATCAGCGCAGGTTCCACTGCATGTGTGGTTACCGGATTCGATGGAAGGCCCGACCCCGATATCTGCATTGATCCATGCGGCTACTATGGTCACGGCAGGTATCTTTATGGTGGCGAGAATGTCACCTCTATACGAATATTCTGAAACTGCACTGTCATTTATTCTGGTGATTGGGGCGATCACCGCTTTGTTTATGGGCTTTTTGGGCTTGATTCAGAACGATATCAAACGGGTTATTGCCTATTCAACCTTGTCACAGCTCGGCTATATGACCGTAGCACTTGGGGTGTCGGCTTATTCTGCCGCGGTTTTTCATTTATTCACCCACGCATTTTTTAAAGCGTTGCTGTTTTTAGCGGCTGGTTCAGTGATTTTAGCGCTGCATCATCAGCAGGATATTCGGCAAATGGGCGGGCTGAAAAAATATCTGCCAATCACCTATTGGACGAGTCTGGTTGGTACGCTGGCGTTAATTGGTTTTCCCGGGCTGGCCGGTTTTTTCTCCAAGGATGCCATTATTATGGCGGTACATGAGTCGACCATCCCAGGCAGTAGCTTCGCCTTATGGGCTGTGATGATAGGGGTATTTGTTACCAGTCTGTACAGCTGACGGCTTTTGTTTTTGGTGTTCCACGGCAAAGAACGTTTTGATGCGCATGGCCATCCGCCACATGAATCCCCTAGCGTGGTTACCTGGCCGTTGATTCTGCTGGCGATTCCATCGGTATTGGCCGGTTATTTGATTGGCACTTTGGTGTATGACAATTTCTTCAGCGATGCGATAACCGTTATGCCGCAGCATGATGTACTGGCAGCTGCCCACTATCATGGGTTAATCGGATTTATCAGCCATGGATTGATGACCGCACCGTTCTGGCTGGCAATGGCCGGTTTGGTAACCGCCTGGTATCTCTATCTCAAACGTCCGGATCTGCCTGCCAAAATTCAGCATCGACTGATGTGGCTATGGCAAATTCTGGAAAATAAATACGGCTTTGATGCATTTAACGACAAAGTTTTTGCCGGTGGATCACGAGGTCTGGGCTGGCTGTTCTCTCGCGTGGGTGATCGAATGTTAATTGATGGTTTAGTGGTTAACGGTACAGCACGAACAGTGGGTTTAATCTCGAGAGTAGGGCGCAAAATGCAGAGTGGTTATTTATACCATTACGCCTTTGTAATGATTATCGGGGTGTGGCTGTTGCTCACCTGGTTTGTGGTTTAGGAGCAAGCTGATTAGATGATGGACTTCCCGCTACTCAGTATATTGATTCTGCTGCCAATTATCGGCGGCGGTTTGCTGTTGTTCTGTAAACAGAATCAGATTTTGGCCCGCCAATTGGCTTTAGTTATCAGTGTCGTCACCATGATGCTGTCTTTTTTGCTGTATATCGGTTTTGATAACACCAGTCATCAAATGCAGTTTGTTGAACGCCTGTCATGGATCGCCACATTTAATATCGAGTATTACCTTGGCATTGATGGCTTTTCGATGCCACTGATGATCCTGACCACGATATCTACAGTTCTGGTTGTTATCGCTGGTTGGCAGGTCATTCAGGATCGGGCAGCACAATACATGGCTGCTTTTTTGATTATGGAAGGCTTGATGCTGGGTGTGTTTGCAGCGCTTGATGCCATTCTGTTCTATCTATTTTTTGAATCAATGCTGATTCCGCTGTTTCTGGTGATCGGCATCTGGGGAGGACCCAATCGGGTCTATGCCACGATTAAGTTTTTTCTGTATACCTTTTTCGGCTCAGTGTTTTTGCTTATTGCACTGTTATATCTGCAATTTCAGGCGGGCAGTTTTTCGATTCTGGACTTTCATGCTGTCAGCTTGACTCTGACTCAACAGATATGGATTTTCCTGGCATTTTTAATTGCCTTTGCAGTGAAGATTCCGATGTGGCCGGTACATACCTGGTTACCCGATGCTCACGTTGAAGCGCCTACCGGTGGTTCGGTAATTCTGGCGGCGATCACGCTGAAAATCGGTGGTTATGGTCTACTACGTTTTGCTCTGCCGATTACCCCGGATGCCAGTATGACGCTGGACTGGCTGGTCATTGGCTTATCGTTGATTGCCATTGTTTACATTGGCTTTGTCGCGTTGGCGCAATCCGATTTGAAAAAACTGATTGCCTATTCAAGTATTGCTCATATGGGTTTTGTCACCCTGGGCTTGTTTATTATATTTCGGATTACTGCCAATGAGGCAATCACTATCGGTATCGGGAATGGGCAGGTGCTGGCGATTGAAGGTGCGATGGTCCAGATGATTTCGCATGGCTTTATCGCTGCGGCGATGTTCCTCAGCGTGGGCGTGTTATACGACCGGATGCATACCCGGGAAATCAGTGCCTATGGCGGTGTCGCCAACAGCATGCCGAAATTTACCGCGTTGGCCGTGTTCTTTGCGATGGCCAATGCCGGGTTGCCCGGTACTTCAGGTTTTGTCGGTGAGTTTATGGTGATCCTGGCGGCGTTTCAGGCCAACTTCTGGTATGCCTTTCTGGCGGCCACGACTTTAATTCTGGGCGCGGCTTATACCTTGTGGATGGTCAAACGGGTATTTTTTGGAGAGATCGCCAATGACCAAGTCGCTAAATTACAGGATATTAACTCACGGGAAATGCTGCTGTTGGCAAGTCTGGCGGTCATTGTCTTAGTGATTGGTATTTGGCCCGATCCGTTACTTAATGTGATGCATGCGTCGGTAGATAATCTGCTGCTGCAAATCACTCAGTCAAAGCTTTAAAGGAAACACCATATGGCGTTTGAGGTTCCAAATATGCTGTTTGCCTTGCCAGAGATGCTGCTGCTGGCTATGTGCTGTATTGTGCTGCTCGTGGTCGCTTTTACCGGTAATCGTCGAATCAATCTGGTACATGCATTAAGCCAATTGAGTCTTTTAGTAACCTTTTTCACGGTTTTCTGGATGATGGGTGAGGGTGGGCTGACCTTTTCTGAAACTTATATCAAAGACCCGCTTAGCGATATCCTTAAACTGGCGATCTGTCTGGTAAATATGCTTGTGTTGAGTTATTCCTATAGTTATTTACAGGCCCGAAATTTATTGCAGGGCGAATTTTATGTACTGGCCTTGTTTGCCACCCTGGGTATGCTGGTAATGGTGTCGGCACATCACTTTTTGACGCTGTATTTAGGGTTGGAATTGATGTCGCTTTGTCTATACGCCATGGTGGCCATGCAACGAGATTCATTTGCCGCTACCGAAGCCGGAATGAAGTACTTTATTTTGGGCGCATTGGCTTCGGGCATGTTGTTATACGGCATGTCGATTATCTACGGGGTCACTGGTGAATTAGGTATCCAGGCCATAGCCGTAGCATTAGACACTGAAGAATTGAATCAGACAGTCCTGAGTCTGGGCATTGTGTTCTTGGTGATTGGTATCGGCTTCAAGTTTGGTGCGGTACCGTTTCATATGTGGTTACCGGATGTCTATCAGGGGGCGCCCACAGCTATTACTTTATTTGTCGCTAGTGCCCCCAAAATAGCGGCTTTTGCCTTGTTGATACGTATATTGACGGAAGGTATGGGCGATATGCTTAGTGTCTGGCGCAATATGCTGATCATGCTGGCCGTATTGTCGATTATCCTGGGTAATCTGCTGGCAATTGCACAGAGCAACTTAAAGCGGATGCTGGCCTATTCCACCATTTCGCACGTTGGTTTTTTATTATTAGGTGTTTTAGCCGGAACACAGGCAGGCTATGCTGCAGCATTGTTTTACACCCTGGTCTATGCACTGATGACATTAGGCAGTTTTGGTATGATTCTGCTGCTGAGTCGTGAGGGCTTTGAAGCTGAAGAGATAGAAGACTTTAAAGGTCTGGGGCAACGCCACCCCTGGCATGCGTTGATGATGCTGTTACTGATGTTTTCCATGGCGGGTATTCCACCACTGGCCGGTTTCTATGCGAAATTAGGCGTGATTAAATCAGTCGTCGATGTTAATTTACTGGCCGTTGCTATTGTTGCTGTCGTGATGTCGGTTATAGGTGCGTATTATTATTTGCGAGTGGTCAAGGTGATGTTTTTCGACACTGCCACCGAAAAGCCCCATATCGCAGCCACAACCTCAATGCAGTACCTGCTGAGTGGCAACGTATTAGCAGTACTGTTACTCGGTTTGTTTCCGGGAAGTTTATTTGCGCTTTGCGCCAGAATATTTAGTTAGGTTTAAAAATGTCGATTTGGTTACTGCTGTTGATAATGTTTGTGCTGGCAAATTTACCATGGGTAAATTCAAGATTATTTCTGTTTATCCCGTTAAAAAATGGTAAAAATGCCTGGTTAAGACTGTTTGAAGTAGTAGTATATTATTTTGTAGCTTTACTGGTCTCCATCGCTTTTGAGCAGCAGTATGCAGGCAATATTTATCCCCAGCAGTGGGAGTTTTTTGTCACTACCTTGAGTTTGTTTCTGGTGTTTGCCACACCGGGCGTAGTGTATCGGCATCAATGGTTGCCATTACAGCAAAAGCTCCGTTAAAAATCGCAAAAATGCGCCTGTTAAGGGCGTAGTAATTCAATCCGAAACTTCAAAAGACTGCTATCAGGGCACTTACAGGCTTTGATATCAATTCGGGATGCATCCCGAAGCATTGTAGTTTAGAATTTGCGGGTTTAACTCCCTGATGATGTAAACAACATCGGTTTTTCACACAAAAGAGACAGGATTATGGCTTCTTCCGATTTATCCAAGTACAGAAATATTGGTATTTTCGCTCACGTTGATGCGGGCAAAACCACCTCCACCGAACGTATTCTTAAACTGACCGGTAAAATTCATAAATCCGGTGAGGTTCATGATGGTGAATCCACCATGGACTTTATGGATCAGGAAGCCGAACGCGGTATTACTATCCAGTCAGCAGCCACAACCTGTGAATGGAAAGGCCATCGTCTGAACGTTATCGATACCCCAGGTCACGTTGACTTCACGATTGAAGTATATCGTTCACTGAAAGTATTGGACGGCGGTATTGGTGTTTTCTGTGGTAGTGGTGGTGTTGAGCCGCAATCAGAAACCAACTGGCGTTATGCGAATGACTCAGAAGTTTCTCGTCTGATCTTTGTTAATAAGCTGGATCGTATCGGTGCTGATTTCTACCGTGTTGTAAAACAGGTTGAAGACGTACTGGCAGCAACGCCACTGGTAATGGTTTTGCCAATCGGTATTGAAGATGAATTTACCGGTGTTGTCGATTTGCTGACCCGTAAAGCATGGATCTGGAAAGATGAGAAAAATGCTGAAGACTACACCATCGAAGAGCCACCAGCTGATATGGCTGACCAAATTGAAGAATGGCGTGAAAAACTGATCGAAACTGCTGTAGAGCAGGATGATGATCTGATGGAAAAATATCTGGAAGGTGAAGAGCCTTCTATCGAAGATCTGAAAAGATGTATCCGTAAAGGTACATTGCAATTGGATTTCTTCCCAACATACTGTGGTTCGGCATTCAAAAACAAAGGTATGCAGTTAATCCTGGATGCCGTTGTTGATTACCTGCCTGATCCAACTGAAGTTGATCCACAACCAGAAGTTGATTTGGAAGGTAACGAAACCGGTAAACACGCTATAGTTGATATCAAAGGCCCACTGCGTGCACTGGCATTCAAAATCATGGATGACCGTTT
>NZ_DFTU01000043.1:0-18418 GCF_002379485.1 Methylophaga sp. UBA4204
TGGCGATGGCACGAGGTAAGACATCTTCTTCATCATTTTCGTAATAACGTTTTGCCAGATCGACGATACGACGACCTGCTTCCAGAAACAGTTCGCGGCGATCCGCATGTGTCGCCAGTAAGGAACCGTTTCCCGGCAAGGACAAACCAAGCGCTTCTGTCAGACAGTTCATTGAGTTGGCTGTAAACATACCCGAGCACGAACCACAGGTTGGACATGCACTGCGTTCTACCTGAGCAACATCTTCATCACTGACATTGTCATCTGCCGCCTGCACCATGGCATCGACCAGATCAAGCTTGACATCCTGCCCGGCCAATTTGGTTTTACCGGCTTCCATCGGGCCACCGGAAACAAACACTACCGGAATGTTCAAGCGTAATGCTGCCATCAGCATGCCGGGAGTAATCTTGTCGCAGTTGGAGATACACACCAGCGCATCAGCACAATGCGCGTTAACCATATATTCAACAGAGTCGGCGATTATTTCACGCGAGGGCAGACTGTAAAGCATGCCACTATGCCCCATGGCGATACCGTCATCGACCGCAATGGTGTTGAATTCTTTCGCAACACCGCCGACCCGTTCGATTTCACGCGCGACTAACTGCCCCAGATCTTTCAGATGCACATGACCCGGAACAAACTGTGTGAATGAGTTCGCAATCGCTATAATAGGCTTGCTGAAATCATCATCCTTCATGCCCGTAGCTCGCCATAAAGCACGGGCGCCCGCCATATTACGGCCAGCAGTAGAAGTTTTTGAACGATATTCAGGCATTAATACTCTCCAACTGAAATTGAGACTGACGGACGCTCTGCCACAGCGGAACTACATCAGTTTAACCACGAGATTTTACACGCAACTTGGCAAGCGTGGTGAGACTACGATAAAAAGACACTATGAATTCATCATCACAACAACCTGCTGACGCCCATTTCGCGACCACAACCTCGTGGTTCAGAGCGGCTGCGCCCTATATTCATGCCCACAGTGGCGCGACTTTTGTTATCGCTTTTGATGGCGAAACGGTCGCAGCCGATAATTTTGATCATCTGATTCATGATCTGGCCATTCTCAATAGTCTGGATATCCGACTGGTTTTGGTATTCGGTGCCCGCCCACAAATTGAAGCGAAATGTGAAAAGCTTGGTGTAGCAGTGAAATATCATCAAGGCTTAAGAATTACTGATGATGCCAGCTTGCAAATTGCCCGGGCCGTAGTGGGTGACTTGCGTATTGCCATTGAATCAAAACTTTCTTTTGGTCTGCCACATACCCCAATGGCTGATTCACGGATTCGCTGTGTCAGTGGAAATCTGGTTACCGCAAGACCTGCTGGCATTATTGATGGGATTGATCTGGGACATACCGGTGAAGTCAGAAGAATTGATGCCGAAGGTATTCAACAGCAATTGACCAGTGGCAATCTGGTATTGCTGCCGCCTTTGGGATATTCATTAACCGGTGAGATCTTTAACTTATCAGCGGAATCAATCGCAACCGCAGTGGCTACCCGGTTACAGGCTGACAAACTTATTTTTATTGGTCAGAGTAATGAAAATTTACCGCGCGAAATAACCATCCAACAAGCCAGGGATTATGAGCATCCCTCGCTTAATGCTGCCGTTACCGCCTGTAAAGCTGGTGTCAGCAGGGTCCATTTACTGGATCGTTCTGTTGATGGGGCTTTGTTGCAGGAATTGTTCAGCCGGGACGGGGTTGGCACATTGATCAGTGCGACGTCTTTTGAAACAACCCGTCAGGCAAATATTGATGACGTTGGCGGTATTCTGGAGCTTATGCAACCGCTTGAACAAAGCGGTGTATTAGTCAAACGCTCACGGGAATTGCTGGAACGGGAAATTGATCATTTCACCGTGATGGAGCGCGACGGCACTGTCGTTGCCTGTGCGGCGTTATACCCCTACCCGGAAAACAATGCGGCTGAACTGGCCTGTATGGCAATATCATCTGATTACCGCCATCAGGGTCGCGGCAAACAGTTATTAAATATTCTGGAAAAACAAGCCAAAGCCGCCGGCTGGGACACGTTGTATGTACTCACCACACAAACAGCACACTGGTTTATCGAGCATGGCTTTCAGCCGTCTGCAATCAGTGATTTACCGATGCAAAAACAGGCTCTGTATAACTATCAGCGGAATTCCAGTGTCTTTCGTAAACAACTGGTTTAGCCAGATGATCAATCGCGGTTGCCGGCGCGTTTGCGATACTCTGGAAATAACAGCGGCGCGAATTCATGCAGGGCTTTTTCATATACTCGGCGTTTAAAAAACACAATTTCCTCAACCGGAGTCCAGTAATCTACCCAGCGCCAGTCATCAAACTCTGGTTTTTCATGCAGATCCAGCCGCACATCGGTTTCATCACCAGTAAAGCGCATCAGAAACCAGCGTTGCTTCTGTCCGATACATAAAGGCTTGTTACCGTAGCGCAGATAACGCTTCGGTAGCCGATAACGCAGCCAGCCCCGCGTGGTTGCAATCAACTCAACATGCTCACGGCCCAGACCAATCTCTTCCGTAAGTTCACGGAAAGCAGCCTGTTCCGGTGTCTCGTTGATTTTTATGCCGCCCTGGGGAAACTGCCATGAGTCATGCTGAGCACGTTGCGCCCACAACACCTGGTTGAGATCATTGCAGAGGATTATCCCCACATTGGCTCTGAAGCCATCTTTGTCTATCACGGTTCAATCTCTCACCGGGGCAACGGTAAGCAATGGCCGCCGGCACAATAATTTATTTAATAGGTTTAGATTAGTGAATGAGACATGAGGATGCAACGCATTTTGTCTTACAATAGGCGCTCATTTTATCGGGACATGACCAGTTACAATGGCTTTAGCAATATTTGATTTAGACAATACCTTACTCGGCGGTGACAGTGATTATTTGTGGGGGCGCTATTTGGCGGAAAATGCCATAGTGGATCCGCAGAGTTATCACGACACCAATCTGGCCTTTTATAACGACTATCAGTCGGGGCAACTCGATATAAATGCTTTCCTGCAATTTGTGTTTGAGCCTCTGGCTAAAAACAGCATGAAAGATCTGTTGGCATGGCGTGCAGATTATCTGCAACAGAAAATCCTGCCGATTATTCTGCCAAAAGGCCTTGAGTTGATTGAACAACACCGCCAGCAAGGCGATACGTTGTTAATCATCACCGCAACCAATAGTTTTTTAACGACACCTATTGCAGAACTATTGAAAATCGACAATCTGATTGCGACTGATCCTGAAATGCTGGATGGACGCTATACCGGAAAAGTTTTCGGCGTACCGTCATTCCAGCACGGTAAGGTAGAACGTCTGCAACATTGGTTGGATGAACATCAGCAGGATCTTGCAGGAAGTTATTTTTATAGCGATTCGCATAATGATCTGCCGTTGCTGGAGCAGGTCGATACACCAATCGCCGTGGATCCTGACGACAAACTGGCCGAAGTTGCGCGACAACGTGACTGGAAAATCCTCAGTCTGCGTGAATAATTGCTACAATTCGGGGTTTTAATCACTTAAATTCAGGCCGTCAATTATGGAATGGGAAGTTGTTATCGGGTTAGAGATCCACGCCCAGCTTGCAACCAAATCAAAAATTTTCTCCGGAGCAGCGACTGCTTACGGCGCGGCGCCAAACACTCAGGCGTGTGCCGTTGATCTGGGTTTACCGGGTGTATTGCCGGTATTAAACAAAGAAGCAGTGCGCATGGCCGTTAAATTCGGCCTTGCCGTTGATGCTGAAATTGCTGACCGCTCAGTTTTTGCCCGCAAAAACTATTTTTATCCTGATTTACCTAAAGGCTACCAAATCAGCCAGTTTGAATTGCCAATCGTTGGCAAAGGTCAAATCAGCATTGAAATGGAAGACGGCAGCGAGAAAATTGTCGGCATTACCCGCGCCCACCTTGAAGAAGATGCCGGTAAGTCCCTGCACGAGGATTTTCATGATCAGACCGGTATCGATTTGAATCGTGCTGGTACACCATTACTGGAAATTGTTTCCGAGCCGGATATGCGCAGCGCTAAAGAAGCTGTGGCCTATATGAGAAAAATTCATTCTCTGGTGCGTTATCTGGAAATCTGTGACGGCAATATGCAGGAAGGTTCTTTCCGTTGTGATGCCAACGTATCCATTCGCCCCAAAGGTCAGGAAAAATTCGGCACCCGCGCTGAACTGAAAAACATTAATTCATTCCGCAATGTTGAGCGCGCTATCAATATCGAAATTGAGCGGCAGATTGATGTGATCGAATCTGGTGGTACAGTCGTTCAGGAAACCCGTCTGTATGACGCCGATAAAAATGAAACCCGCTCCATGCGCAGCAAAGAAGAAGCTAACGACTACCGTTACTTCCCAGATCCGGACTTATTACCTGTGGTACTTGATGAAGGACTGCTGGAACAGGTCCGTGCTACGTTGCCCGAATTGCCAAATGAAAAACGTGATCGTCTGATCAGTGAAATGGGCTTATCCAAATATGACGCCAGCGTGCTGACCAGCAGTCGTGAACTGGCCGATTATTTTGAAGCGGTGCTGGCGGCGACAGGAAATAAAGATCCTAAACAATGCGCCAACTGGGTAACCGGTACTCTGTCCGGCGCGCTGAATAAAGCTGGTCTGGAAGTCACCGAATCTCCAGTATCTGCTGAACAGCTTGGCAGCGTTTTATTACGTATTCAGGACAACACCATCTCTGGCAAAATTGCCAAACAAGTATTTGAAGCCATCTGGAATGGGGAAGGCGCTGACGCCGATGCGGTCATCGAATCCAAAGGTCTGAAGCAGGTCACCGATATTGGTGCCATCGAAGCGATGATTGATGAAGTGATTGCTGCTAATCCGGAACAGTTACAGCAATATCGTGACGGTAAAGAGCAGTTATTCGGCTTTTTTGTAGGACAGGTGATGAAAGCCTCAAAAGGCAAAGCCAATCCCGCTCAGGTCAACGAGATCCTCAAACAAAAATTGGCTGGTTAAGCTTTTTACAATGAACTCGAAAGCCCTGACGCAGGATAGGTGCTCAGGGCTTTTTTATGTGCCAGATTTGTGCAAATCAGTTCACATTTTGGATTAAGCTACTCCCAGTATTCGACAATCTGATGTAGTATCGGCTGATGTTTTTTGAACACGCATAACAAGGATGCTAATGATTCATTTAAAATTCAGGATGTTGGGCCTACTAAAATGAAGTTTGTACAGGAACATTTACCTACCAAAACCGGTTTGAACAAACTCTCCTCAACATCGTCGTTGAGTGATGCAAACTGGGTCCTGGTCTTCGGCTCGGTTAACCGTTTTAGCGAACGTAACTTCGCCAGTCAATTACAGAAACGCTATCCCAAAGCCCAGATTATCGGCTGCACCACCTCCGGTGAAATTACCGGTGACGGCGTGTTCGATGACAGCGTGCACATCACAGCCATGCAATGGCAGAAAAGCGAGCTACGCTTTATCTGTAAACCGGTGAACAGCATGGAGCAATCACATGCATTAGGTGCGCAGATAGCTAACGAATTAGTCGCGCCAGATTTGAAAGGCGTGTTTGTCCTCAGTGACGGTCTGAACGTAAACGGCTCGGAACTGGTGGAAGGTCTGCAGGAAGTACTCCCTAATACCCCTATTACCGGCGGACTGGCTGGCGACGATGCAAAATTTACCAAGACCCTGTTACTGAATAATGATCAAATCAAGGATCGCATTGTGATTGCCGTCGGCATATACGGTAAAGATGCCATTGTAACCAGTGGTGCACTGGGAGGCTGGAAACCTTATGGGCCACCTCGACGCATTACCAAAGCCATCAAAAATGTGGTTTATGAAATGGACAATAAACCCGCCTTGCCACTTTACAAAATGTATATCGGCTACTACGCCAGCGAATTGCCCTCTTCGGGTCTGAATTTTCCGTTTGCCATCATGGATGATAAAAACGTCAATGTGATTCGAACATTGCTGTCGATTAACGAAAAAGACAACAGCATGACTTTTGCCGGCAACATTGCTGAAGGCTCAACCGTCCGTTTTCTCAAATCTGATCACGATCAACTGGTTGCTGGTGCCAGTGAGGCCGCGAGACAGATTTTATTGAAGAAAGTGGATATTAACGATAAGGCATTAGCCATCTGTGTCAGTTGTGTTGGACGCAAACTGGTGATGGAAGATCAGGTTTCAGATGAAGTCTATGCGGTGCAGCGTCTGCTGGGGATGCAAACTGGCATTACCGGTTTTTACTCTAATGGCGAAATCTGCTCCGGAGAAGATGATAGTCACAGCCTGTTGCATAACCAGACTATGACTATCGCCTATTTAAGCGAACATAACTCCTGAGACTAAACTGGCATTGGCATAACGCCTATGCCAGTTCTCTTGCAGCGGCGAGCAGGGCCAGCCGGGCAATCACACCGTAAGCATAAAAGCGATTAGGTTCTGCATCAGGTTTATCAAATTTATCCGGTGTAATACAGGATTGGGCAAACGCCAACGGTTCGAAATGCATACCTGGAGCATTGAGGTTCTCATCCACGCCTCGCCCGGTGTGCACACGATAAAATCCGCCGATAACAAAGTGATCCATCATATAAATTACCGGCTCAGCAACCGCTTCATCCTCTCCCAGCGTTTCGAAAGTATAGACTCCTTCCTGAATCAACACGTTATCCACCACCAGCCCCTCTTTGGCTGAGGACATCTTGGTACGCTGTTTACGGTTCAGGTTCAATAATTCGTCTGCACTTTTCACCATCATAATGCCCATTCCATAGGTACCTGAATCGGCCTTAAGAACCACAAACGGCTCTCGGTCTATGCCGTATTGATCGTATTTGTTCTGTATAGCGGTTAGCAGTGTATTGACGTTACGTGCCAGACATTCCATGCCATTACGTTCCATGAAATTGACTTCACCACATTGCAGACTCAGTGGTGAAACCAGCCATGGATCAATGCCAATCTGTTCAGCAAATGCATGGGCCACCATCGCATAGTGGGTAAAATGATCTGACTTTTTACGGGTTGACCAGCCGGCTTTCAATGGTGGTGCCAGCTCCTGTTCCAGATTTTCCAGAATCGCTGGTTGCCCGCCTGACATATCATTATTCATTAACACCAGACAGGGAGAGAAATCGCCAATGGCAACTCGATTACCCTGACGCTCTAATGGTGAAATTTCACAGATTTTGCCCGAAGGAAGCTCAACCGTTATCGGTTCCTTAATATCATCGCGCAAACTGGCAATACGTGCTTCCAGACCGGCTTTTTCGAAAATATCCCTTAAGGTTTCTACACTTTCAAGATAAAAAAGATTTCGTGTGTGGTTTTCCGCAATAATCAATACCCGCCGGGCTTTGGGACAAAGTCTTTCAACAGCTGCCTGTGCAGCCTGCACACATAGCGGCATAAAAGAAGGATTCAGGTTATTAAAGCCTGCAGGAAATAAATTGGTATCAACGGGCGCCAGTTTAAAACCAGAGTTTCGCAAATCTACCGAAGCATAAAAAGGCGCCGGCGTTTTTAGCCATTGCTCTCGCAACCAGCACTCGACATCGGCCTGCCGCTCCAGTAAATGCGCTTCCAGTTCCAGTAAAGGCCCGTTCAGGGCAGTAGTAAGGTGCGGTACGGCTGATGTCATGATGAACTCTCTGAATCAATAAAAATGAGGATGACGGGGTTAGAGTCTGTTTATCTCTCATCGCCGACAGTGGTGTCAATGAAAGATTAACAGAGCCTAGTTACTGTGATATGGGACACAGATCGGATATTTCAAGTCATACATACTCTGCCATGCGTTTATAAATGAGGGAATAACAGACCTTAACATCGAAAGTAGTCACTAGCCTGACGATCAAAAATGGGTTATCTTCAAGGCTGATTTTAATCGAATGTTTCAGGCTGTAGGTACAAATGACCGTGAGTGAGACTTTATCAGAATTTTCAGGCCTTAAGGTGATGGTCATCGATGACAGCAAAACGATTCGCCGCAGTGCCGAATCCCTGCTGCAGAAAGCAGGTTGTGAGGTTCTTACCGCGGACAATGGTTTTGAGGCGTTGCCTATAATCAGTGGGCAGCATCCCGATATCATCTTTATCGATATCATGATGCCGCGTCTGGATGGCTATCAAACCTGTGCCTTAGTGAAAAACAATCCTAAATACCGCGATATTCCGGTGGTAATGCTATCCAGCAAGGATGGATTGTTTGACCGCGCAAAGGGGCGGGTTGTTGGCGCAGAACAGTATCTGACAAAACCTTTTACCCGCGATGATTTACTGGATGCGATACGGACGCATTTGTTCGACAAAAACAAGGACGCTTAGGTTTATATGGCTTTAATCTTAATAGCCGATGACTCGCCAACTGAAGTGTATGTGTTACAGAAAATGTTGGAAAAAAATGGTCATGAAGTGATTGTGGCCACAGATGGTGAGCAGGCAGTTGCAATGGCGCAATCTCAAATGCCTCAATTAATTTTGATGGATGTGGTTATGCCCGGTTTAAATGGTTTCCAGGCGACTCGCAGATTAACGAAAGACGCCGCCACATCGCATATTCCAATTGTTATTGTGTCCTCCAAACATCAGGAAACTGATCGTATGTGGGGCATGCGACAAGGCGCCCGGGGCTATCTTGGCAAACCCGTCGCCGAGAATGACCTGATAGTACAGATTAACGAATTAGTGGAAATCTCAGCATGACCACGATGGACAACCCGGCAGATATCATTGCCACCCTTAAGGATATTGAGCGACGCAGTCAACAGCGTATGGCGGGCTTATCGCAGCAGGATAATATGGAGGGCGCCTGGACAGCCATCGGCTTCCGTCTGGAAAATTTACATCTGCTTATTCCCCTCAGCCAGTCCCGAGAAGTTTTCCCGCTACCACTACAGATTACCCCTGTTCCTAAATCACAGCCCTGGGTCGTTGGCATAACCAGCCTGCGTGGCGATCTTTTACCGCTAATCGATTTGAACCTGTTTTTGCATGGTAGCTCTAGCCCACCGGATAAACGCAAACGCGTTATTGTTTTGAACCACCCTGAGTTTTTCACTGGATTGATAGTGGATGAGGTTTTCGGTCTAAAACATTTCCAACGCCAACCTGAACCGGCAGATGCAAGACAGCACTTACATCTTAAACCGTATCTGCAGGGTCGACTTTACCAGCAAGAAACCTATTGGCACGTATTCAGCCTGCTTAAACTGGCTGAAGACCCAAAATTTTTGAATGCAGCCGCTTAACGATTTTATTTCAGGACATGCCCTATGAACGCCACCAGTAAACTGTTTTTTTCTTCGCTGCTCAGCGGCAAAAATCTGTTTTACCTTATCTTGATAATTCTTTTCAGTGGCTTGACGCTCGCCGGTATCTGGTTATTGGTGTCCGGACAATATGTTCTGGTTTATCCCGATCCACTGGTAACAGCTGCAGTCAGTGGTCTAAGCGTCATTTTGGCGGTGATATTCGCGTTGATGGTGGCGTATCAACCATTGCGTAAAATCAAACAATCCATGGATGAAATGGAGTTACAGAACCGCCATAACCAGGATGCGATTTTGCGCCTACTGGATGAAATGGGCGATCTGGCCGATGGTGATCTGACCGTCACCGCGACCGTCACGGAAGACATTACCGGTGCGATAGCCGATTCCGTGAACTACACTATCGATGCATTACGCAGCCTGGTGGCCCAAATCAACTCAACTACCTTACAGGTTGCTTCTGCAGCACAGGAAACCCAGGCTACGGCCTTACATCTTACCGATGCCAGTGAACATCAGGCGCAACAGATTTCCGAAGTCAGCTCGGCCATTACCCAAATGGCAGCTTCTATCGAACTGGTGTCTGAAAACGCCACACAGTCTTCTGAAGTTGCGAAACAATCGGTAAGTCTTGCCGTACAAGGTAATGGTGCGGTGAAAAAGGCTATTCATGGAATGGACACCATTCGCGAACAGATTCAGGAAACATCCAAGCGGATGAAACGTCTGGGTGAAAGTTCGCAGCAAATCGGTGAAATCGTTGAACTAATCAATGACATCGCAGAACAAACCAATATTCTGTCCTTGAATGCGGCGATTCAGGCCGCTATGGCCGGTGAAGCCGGTCGTGGTTTTGCGGTAGTTGCCGATGAGGTTCAGCGACTGGCGGAACGTTCAGGCAGTGCCACTCGCCAGATTGATGCGCTGGTACGTACCATTCAAAGTGACACCAGTGAAGCCATCAGTTCCATGGAACAAAGTACCGCTGAAGTGGTTTCCGGAGCACGCCTGTCGCAGGATGCCGGTGCCTCGCTGGAACAAATTGAAACCGTTTCTCAGCAATTAGCCGAACTGATTAACAATATTTCCAGCAATGCAAAACAACAGGCTACAGCAGCGATTGGGACTTCAGAAAATATGAGTGTGATTCAGGAAATCACCATGCAGACGTCAACCGGTACCAATGAGAGTGCGGCGGCGATCGGCAGACTGCTTGAACTGACAAATGAACTGCGTAAGTCAGTCTCTGGTTTCAAATTACCCTGATGCAGCCTGAGCTGGTGGAGAAGCGACTATGACCCAATCCAGAGGCAACTACAATGCTCTGACATGGCTGCAGGATGAATTGCAGAAGTCTCTCGCTGCGTCATTACAATCGGTTCAGACCTATATTGATGATCCGCAACAGTCAGAATCGCTGAGCCGTTGTGTAGAGCATCTTTATCAGGTGAACGGTACGCTGGAAATGCTCAATCTGGACGGCGCACAGATGCTTGCGGCTGAAATGCAGTCCATTGCGGGTTATATGCGTTCATTCCCGGATGATAAACAAAATTCAGCATTGGAAACGTTAACCCGTGGCTTGATTCTGTTGCCGACGTATTTACAGAAAGTGAATGAGAAGTTTCCAGACAATGCTTTGTGTCTGCTGGACTCAATAAATGAATTAAGACTATTGAGAGATAAACCCGCTATTGCTGAAACCGATGTGTTTGCCCCGGATTTATCCATCAGCCTTCCGGACAGTATTGCCCCTAACCCGGCTCACACGGCTCCCCCGCTAGAGCTGGAAAGACATAAAATAGCACACGTATTTCAACACTTGCTGTTGACCTGGATGCGCGAACAGGACGATAAAAGTCTGCGTAAGATGCGGGGTATTCTGCGACATTTACGGCTGCAATGTTTGCAGGAAAAAACCGCGCTGTTCTGGTGGGTCGCTGAGGCTCTGCTCGAAGGTCTTGCACACCGAGGCATCCGCGATGATTCCAGCGCCAAACAACTTATTGGCAAAATGGCTTCGCCAATTCGACTGGTCTGTGAAGGTGATGAGAATTCATTACTGGCCGGTTATCCTGAAACCCTGCTGAAACAGTTACTGTTACTGGTTGCCCGCTCAAGCAGCTATGGCCCTTTAGTTACCGGAGTAAAAGCGCATTTTGGGCTGACATTCTACGATCAGGCTTCACAATTAATTGGTCACAGTGACGCAGCATTACAGGAAGCGCAAAATGCTCTGCTCGAGCAACTTGAAGAACTGAAAGAGCGTATCAGTCAGTTTGATACGGCCGAAGACCAGGCCGATGAGGCTGTAAACGATATTAGTCTGCAACTACTGAGCATGGCGGATACGCTGACACTTTTACAACATCAGACGCAAAGTGATTTTTTACATAAACAACATACAGCACTGCAGAAATGCCTGGCGACTGATAAGTCCTATCACGATCAACTGACCAGTCTGGCTGATGACTTATTGCAAATCGAAGCCTTACTCAGAAAAACCGATGCCACAGACGCGATTCATCGTCAGTTACAAAAAACCGTATTAACCGAGTGCCTTAATGAGTTGGCCAGTGTTAAAGAACTGTTGATTCTTCAATCAAATCATCAGGCGGACAATGATGAAACAACTCAGCAAAACCTGGCAAATAGCCTAAACATGCTGGCCGGCAGTCTCGATGTCCTGGATATCGGTAAAGCATCACAGCTGTTTTCATCATTGGCAACTAAGTTCAAGGATGATGCTTTATCGATTAATACTCCCAAAGCTCAACAGGATATGGCCGAAATATTAGCGTCGGCAGAAATCTATCTGGAAAATCTGCACCGAACCGGTCAGGCCGATGAAAATATTCTGCAAACAGCTCTTAGGACGTTGCAAAATTTTGGGCAAAGCATTAAACAAACTGATGAATTGCAGCTATCCGAGATTAATTTTTCTGCCGATAAGTCCAGTGAGGATGATGTTAGTGCTGAAAATGAGAAGTTAAGCTCGGTTGATTTGTATATCAAAGCGCTCGAAGATAACACAGCAGATATTGACGCCTCTCAGCTCAGCATCGCTCCACCGGATCAGGAATCTTTTGCAGCGCATGACATCAGCTACTCAGAAGAACAAGTTGAAGCGTTAGAGCTGCCTGAGATTAATTTTTCTGCTGAAAATTCCAGTGAAGCCCCCGCTGAAAAAGCTGAACCTCTGAAATTGAGTTCTGTCGATTTATATATCAAAGCGCTTGACGACAGGGAAACTGATACTGAAACTTTGCAGTTCGAAGATTTCAAGCCGTCTGTTGTAGACCTCAGCGAGGATGTCCCTGCAGATGAACCATTGGAGTTAGAGGATTATCAGTTAACGGACATCCACTTTGATCAGGAAGAATCCGAGGCCACCAAATCAATTGCTTTTGAAGAACCAACATCTTTTTCTGCTGAAGCTGCCGACTCCTCCGAAAGTAGCAATAACTATATCTCCGGGAATTGGCAATTTGAAGAGCATATTAATCCTGAAATCGCTGAAGTTTTTGTTGAAGAGGCCAATGAAGTTTTAGACGATTTGCAGCAACTACTGCCTATTTGGAGTGAAACTCCGGAAAATGGCGATCTGCCAACCATCCGCCGTCATTTTCATACCCTAAAAGGCAGCGGGCGGATGGCTGGTGCAACTACCATTGCCGATATGGCACAAGCAGTAGAACATTTATTAAATCAGATTTTAGAAGATGCTTTACCTGTTTCGGATGAAATCATGGCGTTAGTCATGGAAGCCGTTCCGGAAGTTAGCGACTGTTTACATTTATTCACCCAGGCACAATCTGATTTCACTGAATCTGCAGCAGCATTAACCATACTGGCCAAACAACTCACTGAACAGGAAAGTGTGTTGGATAGTGCAGATGAAGAGGACGAAGACAAAGCTTTACGAGACATTTTCTATCAGGAAGCAGAACAGCACCTGCAAAACCTATTTGCTGAAACAGCTGTTTTACAAGTCGGCAAAGTCATTAATAAATCCATGCTCAGTGCAGCGCATTCTCTCAAAGGCTGTGCCAATATTGCCGGTGTCAAACCCGTCGCCATCATTGCCACCCAGCTCGACCAGACTTTCCGTAATCTTTACCACCAGCAACAAACGTTCACTGAAGAATCAATCAGCGAATTGAATGACATCGTCATGGAATTGAGTCAGTTGTTGCAGGCTGTAAAAACAGGGGAAGATGAGCCGGATATTCGCTTGCTGGATCGGCGAATTTTTGAACTTTGTCCGCAAAAGTCAGAACAAAGTCACACTGCGCGACTGGACCCGGAACAGTTGGTCAGCTTCCTTGAAGAGACTGATGCCCTCCTTAATGAGTACAGCCAGCAACTTGCTGCATGGCAGCAAACGGATAGCGAGCCTCCCCTAGCGTTACAACAGACATTAAATACGCTCGCAGAAAATGCCGAAAATAGCGTACTGCCTCAACTGGCAGCCCTTTATCAGTTAATGCAACGCCTTATCTCGCATCCTCAAAGCCGAAGCGAGAATTTAAAAGCCCTGCTTGATGAAGCGTTAGAAATTGTTAATGATCAGATTGAGGCGCTGATACAGCATAAGACACCAGCCGATTTCACCCTCTTCCGTGAACAGATTCGTGCCACTTTGACAGCTTTTGACAGTGTTTCCACGGTTGAGGTCGATCCGGAAATTCTGGAAGCGTTTACCGAAGAGGCTGCTGAATTATTAGTATCAACTGATCGTGCTATTAAACAATGGCAATCTGAGCCGGAAAATCCAGCAGGCCCTATGCAGTTGCAACGTGATTTGCACACCCTAAAAGGTGGTGCAAGACTGACTGCAACCATGGCTATGGCGGATTTAACTCATCAAATTGAAACATTGGTGCTGTCCGTTACCGACCAGCAGGAAACGCCGGACGATGGTTTTTTCAGTTTGCTGCAACGCTGCCAGGATCGGCTGACCGAAATGCAGGAACAGCTGGCGAACCGGTCTGACATTCCTGCAGCCATTGATTTACTGCAGGAAATTCAACAGTATTCCGGATATGTACCGGCAGATATTGATAATAGAGATACGTTGCCGCAATCAGCTTCGACTGTTGAGCAACTTCCCGCCGAAACCAGCAGCTTTAATAAGGCTCCAGCTGATACCGCTAAATCCAGCAGCTCACAAAGCTCGGAAAAAATCAGGGTACGAGCAGACCTGTTGGATTATTTGAGCAATTTTGCCGGTGAAGTCAGCATCACCCGCGATCAGGTAACCCAGCAGCATGGTGTCATGCATCAGCAGCTTGAGGAAATGGAAGAAACCGTTTCCCGCTTACAAGAGCAATTACGCAAACTGGAAATAGAAACCGAAACCCAGATCCTGTATCGCTATGAAGACACTGTTCAGGATACCAACACTGAATTTGATCCATTGGAACTGGATCGGTTTTCGACTATCCAGCAGTTATCACGCAGCCTGACCGAAACCGTTAACGACTTGAATAATATCAGTCGTTCAATGGGTAACCTGATGCGTGAAACCGATATTTTGCTACTGCAGCAATCCCGGCTGAATACTGATTTACAGCAGGGCTTGATGCATACCCGCCTGCTGCCATTTAATTCGATAGTGCCGCGTCTGGAACGGATAGTCCGTCAAACCAATAGTGAATTAAATAAACAGTCCCAATTACTGGTCAGTGGCGCAGATTTGGAACTGGACCGTACTATCCTGGATCGGCTGGTGGCACCGATAGAACATATTCTTCGCAATGCTATCGCTCATGGGCTGGAAACTGCCGACGAACGTTCACAACAAGGAAAACAGCAATCGGGTCGGTTACAGATCGACATGCAACGTGAAGGCTCGGAGGTCGTCATCACCATAGCTGATGATGGTCAGGGGCTGAATATTGAAAAAATCAAACAGCGCGCTATCGCACAAAACCTGATTGATCCAAATAACATTCCTAATGAACAGACACTGATCCAGTTGATTCTGACATCGGGGTTCAGTACTGCCGACACTATCTCTCAATTAGCCGGTCGTGGCGTCGGTATGGATGTTGTCAGTAACGAAATCCGGGCACTGAAAGGTCGTTTATCAATCAGTTCACAACCTGGTAAAGGCACTCAGTTTCACCTGCGGCTGCCATTAACTTTGTCGGTTATGCAGGCATTGTTGATTTCGGTTAATCAACAGCAGTTTGCTGTGCCGCTATCAGCTGTCAACGCCGGTGAGCGTATCAGCATACAGCGTATTGGCGAATTGATGGCTCAGCAGAAGCCTACCTATACTTTCCATGGCGAAAATTATGACTTTATTCCACTCGGAAACCTGCTTGGTCAGCCTTTAAACCTGCTGGAAAATCTGTCGCACCAAATGCCGTTACTGTTATTCCGTAGCGGTGATATCAAAATTGCCCTGGCCATTGACAGTATTGATAGCAATCGGGAAATCGTTATCAAATCAGTCGGACAGCAGCTCGGACAAATCAGTGCGATCAACGGCGCAACTATCCTGGGGGACGGTCGGGTTATTTTTATCCTGGACATTCCAACACTAATCGAGGATTACCAGGCCCCCTCCGGTACAACTAACCTGCAGCAGGCCAGTGAGAGCTTTAAGCAAATCGAAGAAAATCGTAATCCACTGGCAATGATTGTGGATGATTCAATTACCATGCGTAAGGCAACGGAAGGCCTGTTAACCCGTCTTGGCTTTGACGTGGTGACAGCGAAAGACGGTGTTGATGCACTGGCTCGATTATACGAACAAACACCCGATATCGTGTTGCTCGATGTGGAAATGCCTCGAATGGATGGCTTTGAATTCGCCTCGATTATTCGTAACGATTCGCAATTCAAACACTTGCCAATCATTATGATCACTTCTCGTACCGGGGATAAACACCGTCAACGCGCGATGAGCATTGGAGTGAATGCCTACCTTGGTAAGCCCTATCAGGATGATGAGTTGATTATTTCGATGAAACAACAACTCGCCTATAAATATCCTAACGAAAAGCGTTGAGAAAAACTCACAAAAGGCAATTATGCAGAAAGAAAAAGATTTTATTCATTGCATGTTGATTCCATTACGGCAGCATTATTTATTGTTACCGAACCCAACGATTGCCGAAGTTATTCCGCTGCCGCGTCTGACTGATAGTGATATCAACTCATCCTGGTGTATCGGCCAGTTTTTCTGGCGTGATCTGCCATTAGAAGTGATTGATTTGGAAACGCTGATTGGAAGTGGCCAACAAAACAACCGCCAAATCAATAAACTATGTGTGATCAACGGCATCAACAGCGACGCTAAAATCAAACATTATGCAGTTGCCTGCTGTGGCGCGCCTCAACTTATCACCATTAATGAAACTGCTCTGCAACCCACGCATGATATTGTCGATTCGGACTGGCTTCACTGCCAGATTAAGATCGGATCCAATGTCGCTTTTATTCCAAAACTAGACAATATTGAAACTCATCTGCAAAACAGCTTGTCGGGTAATACAATCTCTGACAATTTGCTTTAAGATACCGGCATGAAAAATCAAATTCGCATTGCAATATTGCTGATGCTTGCCGTTTTTTTGCCTATTCAGGCAGTGACTGCAGCATCTGACATCAATCAACAGCGCAAGCTTTATCAGCAAGCCAAAAAAGCGCTGCAAACACATCAGCTGACTCAGTTTCGTCAACTCCAGGATCAACTGGAAGGTTATCCGTTGCAGGAATATCTGGACTATTTATATCTGCAACATCGTATAAACGATACCGAAGCAGCAACCATCAAACGCTTTCTGCAAACTCGTGAAGACAGCTTTTTCAAGGCGCGCCTGCGCGGCGCCTGGCTGGACAAACTGGCAGACAATAAACAATGGCATCAGTATCTGGAGTTTTATCAAGCGCCTCAGTCGGCAGCACGTGAATGTCATTATGCCCGGGCATTAATCGCTACCAATCAACAACAGGCCGCTGCTGAAGCATTCGAAAAACTCTGGTTGGTTGCCGCCTCGCAGGACAAGGCATGTGATGCCGTTTTTCATCATGCAGAACAGCGTGGTTGGTTAACGGATGAATTACGCTGGCAACGGCTGCTACTGGCATTACGCAACCAGCAATTTGCTCTGGCTAACTATCTTGCCAAAACGGTAAAACAGAGTGCAACCGCCCAGGCCTGGACAAAACGCTGGGAAGATATTCATACAAACCCTGTCAGCTTGCTGTCTCAGTTACCGGCCCAGGCACCTGCTCAGGGAGTCTCTCTGGCACAGGATGTTGATATGGCCAGGGAAATTATTGTTTATGGCCTGAAACGTTTAGCCAGAAATGATCCGGCTAAAGCCCACTATCACTGGACACGTCTGGAAAACAGTTATCAGTTTTCTACTGATGAACGCCATGATGTTCAGGGCAGCATTGGACTTTGGGCCGCGTTGGATCGTGACGATAAAGCACTTTATTATTATGGTGATACCCCAAATCATCCATGGCGTGTTCGTGCAGCCTTATGGCAACAAAACTGGCCTGAAGTACAAAAAGCTATCGCCAGCCTGGATGAACAAACACGTCAGGAAACACGCTGGCAATATTGGCTTGCCAGAAGTCTGGCAGAACAGGGCCAACGCACTGAAGCCGAAGCAATATGGCGCACATTGGTGGATGAGCGTGATTTTTATGCCTTTCTGGCAGCAGATAAAGTTGATGCTGACTATGCAATGAATCACCATCCTATTGTCGCTGAGCCCCAATACAGCGAGTCGATTCTCTCCATGGACAGCGTACAACGCATGCGTGAGTTCTATCTGCAGGATGAGTTACTTGATGCCCGACGTGAAGCCTATTTTCTGCAACAAACATTGACTCCACGGGAACTACAGATTGTTGCCACGGAAACCCATAAGTGGGGCTGGCACAATCAAACCATTGCCTTGTTAGGCACTGCACGCTACTGGGATGCATTGGATTTACGTTTTCCGGTGCTTTACGACACTGAAATGCGGCAGGCCAGTGCTGATGTAGGAGTAGATGCTTCGTGGTTACTTGCCATTGCCCGGCAGGAAAGTGCTTTTAATTCCAGAGCGCGCTCACATGCTGGCGCAATGGGGTTGATGCAGGTCATGCCCGCTACTGGTAA
>NZ_DFTU01000043.1:18531-21515 GCF_002379485.1 Methylophaga sp. UBA4204
GAGCTACTGGTAAACAGGTTGGACGCTGGCTGAATAAGCCTTTAAAGCAGGATTCTGAGCTTTATCATCCGCCGCGTAATATCGAGATAGGAAGCTTTTATATCCGCCGGATGCAGGATCAATTTCAAAACAATCCAATACTGGCCACCGCAGCTTATAATGCCGGACCTCATCGTGTTTCACGCTGGCTACCGGCTCAAACCATGCCTGCCGATATCTGGGTAGAGAACATTCCCTTTACCGAAACCCGTCGCTATGTTCGCTCGGTGTTCAGTTATGCTGCTACCTATGACTTTCAAAGAAAACAGGCTATCAAGCGAATGTCGGAACGCATGCCAGCAGTACGCCCCAAAAACCCTTAATATAGCGTCATGCGAATATATAAAGTAGGTGGCTGTGTTCGGGATCGCTTACTGGGACGGCCGGTAAAAGATAAAGACTGGGTTGTTGTGGGCAGCACTGTAGAGGAAATGCTGGCTCAGGGATTTCGCCCCGTGGGCAAAGACTTCCCCGTCTTTCTGCATCCCCAAACCCACGAAGAATACGCGCTTGCCCGTACGGAACGGAAAACGGCGCCGGGCTATCATGGTTTCGAAATTCACGCTTCACCAGAGGTTACTTTAGAAGAAGATCTGGCACGTCGGGATCTGACTATCAACGCAATGGCTGAAGATGACGATGGCAATGTCATCGATCCATTTGATGGACAAACCGATCTGCATAACAAGACTTTACGCCATGTATCAAATGCCTTTGTTGAAGATCCGGTCAGGGTATTACGCATGGCAAGGTTTGCTGCCCGCTTCGGTTTTCATGTAGCCGATGAGACCAAACAATTAATTCATCAGATGATAGCCAATGGTGAACTGGAACATCTGGTCGCTGAGCGCGTATGGCAGGAGTTGGAAAAAGCGCTATTAAGCAGCCAACCCTCTTTATTTTTTTTCAGCTTAAAAGAAGTCGGCGCATTAAAAACACTGTTTCCAGAAATTGATCGGCTGTTTGGTGTTCCACAGATTTCTCAATGGCATCCCGAAGTGGATACCGGTGTGCATGTGATGCTGGTGCTGGATCAAGCCGCCAGACTAACTGATGATCTGGCCGTGCGTTTTGCCGTGTTATGTCATGATCTGGGCAAAGGAACGACCCCTGCAGACATTTTGCCAAGTCATAAAGGGCACGAACAACGGAGTATCGCATTAACCCATACGTTATGTGAACGTTTACGCGTACCACGTGAGATCAGCAGTCTGGCACTAAAAGTCGCTGAATTTCACACACATTGCCATTTACTTTTTGAATTATCAGCGCGTGAAGTATTAAACGTAATAGAAGGGCTTGATGCGTTTCGCAAACCGCAACGATTTTCACAATATCTCTTGGCTTGTGAGGCCGACTTTCGAGGACGTCCTGGTTACGAAAACACTGATTTTCCCGAAAAAGTCGCTTTTCAGGCCTGTTTTGATGCTGCATCAGAGGTAAGCGCAGCACCTTTTGTTAATGAGGGATTGCAGGGTCCAGCTATTGCCTCGGCCATGGCAGAACAGCGATGCAGAATAATCGAACAGGTACTTAAACCATTTTGTAAAAACACCGATGGAAAAGTTAGCTGATCATTACAGCGCCCAATGCATAACGTATACTATTTTCATTTTTTATCAGACAGGATCTTTTCATGAGCAGTCAAATCTCCGCCAACTGGACCAGTGTTAACGCCGCCAGTAAGCCACTGGTTGATAAATTAATCGACAATGCTCAAGCCCTGCAATTGGAAATCAGTCATTTATCCAATGGTACACGCGTCGTTGATGCAGGTATCAATGCCACCGGTGGTCTGGAAGCGGGTCGACTGATTGGTGAAATCTGCATGGGTGGACTGGGTACCGCAACTCTCGGCAGTACCAGCGGTTTTAGCGATTGGCCATGGTCAGTGAATGTTCATGCAAAAACGCCGGTATTAAGTTGTCTTGGCAGTCAATATGCGGGTTGGAGTCTTTCTCATAAAAGTGAGGATGTGAAATTTTTCGCCCTGGGCTCCGGGCCAGGTCGTGCACTTGCTGCCCGTGAAGAGTTATTCAAGGAATTTGGCTATCAGGATAAAGCAGATTCAACGGTTATCGTGCTGGAAGTAGATAGCATGCCACCCGTCGAAATCGCCGATAAAGTTGCTGATAACTGTGGTATCAAACCTGAAAATCTAACGTTAATTCTGACCCCAACCACCAGTCTGGCAGGGGTAATGCAAATTGCCATTCGTGTACTGGAAGTGGCCATGCATAAAGCTCATACCCTGCACTTTCCGATGGATAAAATTGTGGATGGTTTTGGAACCACGCCTGTCGCACCACCCGGTGGTGATTTTATGACCGGCATGGGCCGTACCAACGACGCTATTCTGTATGGCGGTACCGTGCATCTTTTTGTGGACAGTACCAATGATGAAGCACAAGATCTTGCCAAGAAAATGCCCAGCAATACATCGTCTGATTACGGCCGTCCGTTCGGTCAGATTTTCAAATCGTACGAATATGACTTTTTCAAAATTGATCCGATGCTTTTCAGTCCGGCAAAAGTCATTATCACCAGCACCCAAACCGGGAAAAGCTTCACTGCTGGTGAATTGAATGCTGACTTATTGAAGCAATCCTTCGGACTTTAATGATTGACTATGCCTAGCGCCCGCGTTGCTGTTTTTAATGATACTCACGGGTGGCATAGTGCTCAGCTGACTGAAGCACTGGCTGACTTAAATATTGAAACGGTGCTTATCGATCTGGCGGAATGCCGGATCGATACCCGCAGTCCAACAGGCATGGTGATTCCTCATTTTGAAACGACATTGCCTGATGCCGTACTGGTCAGAGGGATCGCTCCCGGAAGCCTCGAACAAATCACCTTACGCATGGACGTATTGCATACCCTTGCCGAATTAGGTGTGCCGGTTTTGAATCCCGCACATGCTATTGAACTCACCGTCGATAATG
>NZ_DFTU01000043.1:21594-27910 GCF_002379485.1 Methylophaga sp. UBA4204
TTGCCGAATTAGGTGTGCCGGTTCTGAATCCCGCCCATGCCATTGAACTCACAGTCGATAAAGCGCGAACGTCATTAAGACTCCATCTGGCGAATATCCCTTCTCCACATACCTGGGCTTGCGAAAGCCGCGAACAGGCATTGCAAATTGCCCGCGAAGAATTCGCCAAAGGGTTCAGCCTGGTCGTTAAACCGTTATTTGGTTGTCAGGGGAAAGGCATACAACGCCTTGATGCGTTAGCACAACTGGATAATCTCTCAGTAGTTGGTGAGGCTTATTATCTTCAGCATTATGTGGCACCGGCTCAAATCGGTTGCTGGCAGGACTGGCGCTTGATGGTGGTCAATGGAGAAGTCATTGCGGCCATGACTCGTCGCTCGAATCACTGGATAACCAACTTTGCTCAAGGTGCCAGCTGTTTTGCCAGTACAGTGCCCCATGAAATGGCACAACTTGCTATCAGAGCGACGGCTGCGGTGGAAGCACCTTATGCCGGCGTCGATCTGATTCAGGATCCGCAAGGCCAATTCAGTGTATTGGAAGTCAATAGCGTACCCGCCTGGAAAGGCTTATATCAGGCAACAGGTATTGATATTGCTGCTCGACTTGCAACAATGGTTGCTTCTCATATTCAGCAAACCAGACAGGTATCTCTCCCCGAACATGCTAGCTGAACAACAGATTGCTGACAGTGTCCGTTGGGCCTGTGAGCAGGAAGTCAACGCTCCAAAACCCGGCAATGTAAATGTCTGGAGTGACGGACATAATATGGCTGTGCAGGACTTTCTCTCCAGTGCTGCAGCAATTGCGCCGGTAATGGCGCAACCCAATCTAAAGGTTGGCGAACGGATTTTGCAGTCCATTAAAGCTACCCGTAAAGTCGTCGACTGTAATACCAACCTTGGTATCGTATTATTATTTGCCCCGTTATGTGATGCAATTCAGCGATGTTCCAGCTTTGATCAACTATCTTCAGAGCTTGAAAAAACCCTAGCGGCTTTAACCATTGAAGATGCCCGTCTGTGTTATGAAGCGATTCGGTTGGCTGATGCGGGCGGAATGGGTCAGCAAGCTGAAGAAGACATACATCAACAGCCAAAAGTCACCCTGCGAAAAGCGATGGAATTAGCGCAAAATCGAGACACAATCGCCTTGCAATATGTAAATAACTACCAGCAAGTATGGGATATCGGCTATAAACAATTGACAGAAGCGTTGAAATGTGGGGAAAAGGTTGAATGGGCCTCCACAATCGCGTATCTTTACTTACTAGCACGTGTGCCGGATACGCTAATTATCAGAAAGCAATCCCGGCATATCGCCCAGACAGTGGCACAGAAGGCACAGTTATTTATTTTAAAAATGAATAAAAATAGACCCTTAAGCAAATCAACAGCCGAGTTGACCGTCTGGGATCAAGAATTAAAGAGTCACGCCATAAATCCCGGAACCTCCGCAGATATGACCGCAGCAGCATTGCTGCTATTTGCGTTCGAGCAGGCGTTTGATTCAAACCGAATTTCAGTAGCACGATGCTTATAGCGGGCGGCACTGAGCAGGTGATACGTTCCTTTATTACGTATAAACCTCAATCTCACATAAAAAGGTTGAGGAAAAAATGAGCCTTTTTGACAATTTTTTTGGAACAGGAAAATATAACATGCCAGTTATCGATCGCGTACTTGTAGGTGAATCCTTAGTCATTGAAGATGGTGACTTAGACAACGTTGCTCACATTGATTTATTAATGGGCCCACGTGGTTCAGCAGCAGAAGATGCTTTCTGCCGCACTATGACCGACCAGAAACAAGGTGTTAACGGCCTGTTGGCTGTGGTTGCACCTAACCTGATGGTCAAACCAGCTACCGTTATGTTCAATAAAGTAACCATCAAAAACATGAAACAAGCAGTGCAAATGTTTGGCCCTGCACAACGTGGTGTTTCTGTTGCGGTTGCTGAGTGTGTTGAAGATGGCACTATCCCTCTCAGTGAAGCTGATGATTGCTTCATTTGCGTTGGTGTATTTATCTCACCAACTGCTGACAGTGATGAAAAAATCCAGGACTGGAACTACCGTGCAACTAAAGAAGCTATCAAACGTGCAGTAGCTCGTGAGCCTAAAGCGGCTGACGTTGTTGCACAATACAAAGCTTCTGAACACCCATTTGGTGCTAAGTAAGTTTTAGACTGATGTCAATGCCGCCCTTCGGGGCGGCATTTTCAGTTCATTATCTGGCGTACTGTATCGACGCCAAGCCTGCCTTTGTGTAAAGCACTGGCAATCAAAGCCCCTTTGATTTGGTTTTTTGCCAAATTCATTAAATCTTCTTCCCCACGCACACCACCCGCCGCAATTAATTGCGCACCAGGCTTAATCATTTGAATTTTATTCAGTAACTTTTCATCTGGCCCACTATCCATCCCCACCGTATCCAGACTCATCACGATAATAGTTTCAGGCCATAAATCTACACGCGTTAACAAATCATGTTGACCCAATAACTGTCCCTGCCGAAAATCCAGCGATAATATAAATTCCGTAGGTTGCAACGTGGTTAACAATTGAAGATCCTGCAGAGTCTCACTCCCTAATACCGGCTTAATATTTGGTATATCACACCAGAACTGCCAATCATTCAGAGTACGGATGCCCGCATCCAGCCAGATGGTTAATTGTGGAAATAGCCGGTGCAGTTGCAAATAAAACGCTTTATCGATTTTTCCAATTTCGATTGCATCCAGATCCGCAATATAAATATCGGTAAACGCATACCATGTCAGTAACTGTTTAATCACCGCATTTGGATAGACACTGGAGGTTAATTGCGATTTAAGCGGCTGATAGTGATCACGCCTTCCACCTTGTGCATGTACGACCTTCCCCCCCATCAGATCAATGACCGGTATAATCAACACTTCTTTAAGTAACCTCAGAAAAATGAACTTAGTCGTCTACGAGCATATCACCAGTGGCGCATTGTGTGACGAGCAGTTACCCCCATCGCTCTCACATGAAGGCGAAATGATGCTTTCTGCCATTGTGCAGGATCTTCTCCGGCTGGGTCAGATTCATATCACTATCCTTAGAGATAAGCGACTTAGTGAGTCTGACTGGATGAAGACCTCCAGTATCACGATAAAAACTTGCGCTAGTCGCCAGGAATTTGATCAAAATTGGCAGTATTGTTTAAAAAACCTTTCGTTTTTTTTACTGATTGCTCCCGAAACCGATAATATTTTATTGTCCCTGCAACAGCAGGTTATCGCTGCGAACAATCTCTATCTGGGGTGCTCAATTGAGGCAACCAGCTTTTGTACGGACAAAATTCAATGTTCTGAGCAACTGCTGAAAAAAGGCATTGCTACACCAGTGACTTTATCAGCTGCCGATGGTTTATTAGACCAGTGCCTGCTCGACCAGCCTTATGTCGTCAAACCTCAGGACGGTGCCGGTTGTCTTGATACTCTCAAATTTGAATCGATACAACAAACTCGACAATACCTGATAGGTCTGCCTAAAGAGGTACGAAACAAACTGATTGTGCAACCTTACCTTGATGGCCCGGCCTTGAGCATTAGTTTGTATGTGGGACAAAATAACATCGAGTTACTGTCAATTAATCAGCAATTAATCGAACAACAGGCACAACAATTTGTCTTTCATGGGTGTCAGGTAAACACTATTGCGACACAGCAATTTACTGACCAGCAGGCAATGCAGCTTGCCACTTTGATTGATCAGGCGATTGCAGGATTATCCGGCTACGTTGGTATCGATTTTATATTAACTAAGCAAGGGCCAGTGGTGGTAGATATTAACCCCCGATTGACAACAGCCTATGTCAACCTTGCAGCCAATAAACAGCGTAACCCTGCCCTGCCGTTATGGCAGCATCTACAACGTTTTCAGCAACAAGAAGCATATTATGCATAGACAAGAAAAAGGCTGTTTCACCGGCTGGGATATTGGTGGAGCACACTTGAAAGTAGTTCGCTGTAATAATCAGGGCGAACTATTACAGGCGCTTGAACTGCCCTGCCCACTTTGGCGGGGCAAAGAAGCGCTGCGCAAGGCTATTCGTCTGGCAGTTGATACGCTGAACAATGAATTGGATCAACAACTTGTTACCATGACCGGCGAACTGGCAGATTGCTTTGCTGACCGAGCTTCCGGTGTATCGGAAATTCTGGCCTGTATAGCTGAATATTTTCCAACTGATCGGGTTTCGGTATTCAGCAGCAATGGCTGGTTAAGTCAGGAACAAGCCCGCACTCACTGGGATAAAGTAGCTTCGATGAATTGGCTGGCCAGTGCCCAGTTAGCCGCTACAAATTATCCAGCAGGACTTTTAATTGATTGTGGAAGCACAACCACCGACATTATTACACTTAATCAATCTCAGCCACAATTAACCGCATATGATGATCAAGGCCGGCTAAAAAGTGGTGAGTTACTGTATACAGGTGTTATCCGTACCCCCTTGATGGCTATCGGGCAGAAGCTGCCGTTTCGTGGAGAGTGGCAAACTATCACGGCTGAATTATTTGCGACTACTGGGGATTGCTGGCGGCTGCTGGATAAAATCAGTGCTACACAGATTAATGATAGCAGTGCGGATGGCAATGATTGGCAAACCGAAAACTGCCAACGCAGATTAGCTCGAATGCTGGGAACCGATGCCAATTTGTTTACAGCAGAAGACTGGCAGAATGTCGCAATATGGTTTTCTGAACAGCAAATCCAGCAGATCCATAATGCCTGCTTACAGGTATTATCCGCTCACTGTGATCTTGATAAACAAGCACCGGTGATTGGCGCAGGTGCTGGACGATTTATCGTCAGCCAGATTGCTGAGCGTTTACAGCGTCCATATGTTGATTTTGATAGCCTGCTTGACTCACATGAAACCGCCGCGACATATGCCCCAGCCAGCGCACTCGCCCTTCTAGCCCAGAGGCAGTTCACGTAAAATACTGTGATGAATTCTCAATTGCCGCCTTTATGTGCCGAGCTTCCCTATCAAATAGACAGTGCCACACTGTTTGCTGCTATTCGTGATTTGCCGTGGGCGGTTTTCCTGGATAGTGCCATTACCGAAGGCGATAATGCCCGCTTCGATATCATCGCGGCAGATCCCTTTATTACGCTGCAGACCACCGGTCAAACAACAACTATTGACTATCGAACTGCAAATAGCCTGAATTCGGCGGACGATCCCTTTTTGTTGTTGCAGACTGTGCTGAAAAAATATGCTCAGCAGTCAACCGAACTGCCCTTCTGTGGGGGTGCCATTGGGTATTTCAGTTATGATCTGGGCCGCAGAATTGAAAGCCTGCCTAGTCTGGCGGTAGATTCGGAACAAATACCGGAAATGGCTGTTGGCATTTATGACTGGGCAGTCATTAATGATCATCAGCAACAGCGCTGCTGGTTAGTCAGTTATGGTGTTGACCCTTTCACTCATCAGCAATGGTCAGATTTACTCAGCCGACTACACCAAATGCCAATCACTGACTCCACAAGCTTTAAAGTGACCGGCGAATTACGTTGCAACATGGATCAACAGGCCTATCAAACGGCCTTTGAAAAAATAAAAAACTATATTACCGATGGGGACTGTTACCAGGTCAATCTGGCCAAACGTTACGAAGTAAATGCTGAAGGGGATCCCTGGATTGCCTATCAGCAGTTACGAAAACAGAATGCCGCACCTTTTTCAGCCTTTTTAGCAACGCCTCAGGCAGCGGTATTAAGTTCATCACCGGAGAGATTATTACGGGTCAAAAATAATCTGGTGGAAACCAAACCAATTAAAGGCACACGTCCACGGGATTTGCACAATGCAGAGCGCGACCGCATGCTCGCCCGGCAATTACAGGACAGCCTCAAGGATCGCGCTGAAAATGTAATGATTGTTGATTTGCTACGCAATGATCTGGGGAAAGTCTGTGCACCAGGTTCCATATCCGTGCCATCTCCTTTTGCGCTCGAGTCTTTTGCTACCGTACATCACCTGGTCAGCACTATTACCGGGACACTGGCTGAAGATCAGGATGCTGTCAGCTTATTAAGAGCCTGTTTTCCTGGGGGATCCATTACCGGTGCACCCAAACTGCGCTCGATGGAAATCATCGAAGAACTCGAACCGCAACGCCGTGGGGTCTATTGTGGCAGCATTGCTTTTATTGGCTTTGACGGCAATATGGACAGCAATATTACGATTCGTACATTGGTATTCAGTGATAATCGTCTGCGTTTCTGGGCTGGTGGCGGTATTGTGGCGGATTCCGAACTGGAAGCCGAATATCAGGAAGT
>NZ_DFTU01000043.1:28048-30980 GCF_002379485.1 Methylophaga sp. UBA4204
TATCACACTGCTGAACTCAAATCCTGGTTAACATTGCTGGAACAAACGGCGCTTAATGAGTCTGTGGTAATTGTTCCGGGCGGTGGTCCTTTTGCTGATATGGTGCGTCAGGCGCAGCAACTGCATAAATTTGATGATCAACATGCTCACCATATGGCGATCCTTGCCATGGCACAATATGGGTTGATGCTTCAGGCCTTGTTACCCTCCGCTGTCCTTGTAAAAACGCCAGCAGAAGTTTCCAGCCATTGCCAACTGGCTATCTGGTTGCCAGATGATCAATTACTGCAAGTCAAAGAAATTACCCAAAACTGGCAGATCACTTCCGACAGTCTGGCTTTGTGGTTTACACAGCAATTTCCACAAAGCAGCTTGAGTCTAATCAAACGTGTTTCCGCAGAGAGTGGAGATCTCAACGAGTTAAGTAAAAAAGGCATTATTGATCAGGGTTTTACTGCACTGTTCCAACAAAGACCAATTTCAACTCAATTGATCCATTATCAAGCCCTGGATAACTTTCCCGAGCATGGAATTAAGCTCGGATGAGCATTGATTCAAGTCAACTATCTGCCACGCTGTCAGCGTTAATTAATCAGTCTCTGCAACAATTCGACATCGATGCTAAAACGCTTCAACAGCTTTCCCAACAAATAGATACCTTACTCCTTGCAGGACAGCGTCACAGACAAGCAAACTGGGCAGGTCATATGACGCCTGCAGTAAATGAATTAGCCGCACTGGGAAAGCTTGTGGCGGCTTTGCATCAAGGTAATCTGCTCTCATCAGAGCTTTATCCAGAACTTGCGATCATTGAAAAAGATATCTTTGATTTTTTCTGCCCTTTGTTTGGTCAACAACACGGACATGCGACGCATGGTGGCAGCTATGGCAACCTTGATGCGTTATGGCAGGCTCGAAAANNAAAAAAATTCGGTGGCCATTCAAACCGGGTATATGCCAGCGATCAATCCCACTATTCCGTTTTCAAGGCGTGTGACATTTTGGGCCTGCAGTTACAATTGATCCCCACCAATGATTCCCAGCAGATGGATATTGCCGCACTTGCGTTTGCCTGTAACGAGCAGACGCCAATGGCCATTGTTGCTACAGCAGGCACCACCAGTAGTGGACAGATCGATGATATCAATGCGGTTAAAGCAATTATTGGGCATAGTCCATGTTGGCTGCATATCGATGCAGCCTGGGGTGGTTTTTTAAGTTTAATCAACACTAGTCCCCTGACTGACAAACAGCTCGGACAAGCTGATTCGGTCTGTTTTGATCCGCACAAAAGTCTGGGCCAGCCCCGTCCCTGCGGGTTATTGATGTATCAGCAACCAATTAAAGCTACGGCCTCGCCAACCCAATACCTGACACAAACACCACGTGACACATTACCGGGTTCCTATGGAGCAGAGCTTTTACTGCCTTTATGGCTGACCATTAAAGCACTTGGAAAAGCAGGTCTTGTTGAGCAAATTGACTTTCAACTCGATCAGGCCAGAAAATTTGCCGATTTTCTCAATGAGCAGCCAGGTTGGCAGGCAGAAGGTTCTCCCACAGGCATTGTCTGTTTTAATCCCCCCCCTCAAAAAGACCTTTCCGGTTTGCTTGAAAAAGGTATTTTTTCACTTACAGAAATTGCTGGAAAAAGAGTCTATCGTGCTGTCTTTGCCGGACCTGGGACCCGCAGTGACACACTGATTAGCGATCTGGCGCCTTATCTATAATCTGTTTTTGTACGCCATCATAGCGTCTTAGCCAGGGCGATATTTTATTTAACGGAGAGGACCATTGCTGACTATCACGCATTGCTACCTGTTTTGAAGGATATACCCCGTAGATCACGGCATACCAGACTTCACCATTACGCATACTTTCAAAAACTGCAACATTACCTGTCAGTTCATTTTTTTCCACAAAGCTGTCCACTTCAGATCTATCCCATGTTCCCATTAATTGAAAGGTAAAATCAGTAGCGGATTGCTGCATAATCCACTCTTTATCCTTTAAAGTCGTATCGACCAGATCAGAAAATGCTGTATCAGCTTTCTCCGTGGTGGTAGCGGGTTCGGGAATTAATTCAATTGGCGGGTTAATTTGTTCAGGCGTTGAAGGTGGCTCAACCTCTTGTTCTTCTGCTGTTTCAGAAGTCACTTTTTCTATTTCAGAACTTGAATCATCATTCACCGTGACAACGTCGGCAATAGATTCCTCTGAATCAGCAGTCTGAGAGGGTTGTTCAATTATTTCTACAGGATCAAGTAAAACGTCTGCAGCGACTTCCTGTTCAGGTTCAGGCTCTACTTCATCGGTCGGGGAAATGGTTTCGATTGCTGCTTCAACATCAGAGTCAGTCGTCGGTTCAGCTTCTATATCTGTCTGTTCCAACTCTTCGAGTAATTCGACTAATTCCTGGCGATCGGCTTCTGCAACACTGGTAAGTTCTTCTGGCTCATCCACAACGACCATGGGCAAGTCTTCGGTTAAAGCATCCGTATTTAGCACATCGTCTTCAATCGTGCTTTTATCAGCAACAAACAAGTCATTTATCTGCTGCTGGTAAAACAAAACCAATGCAAATAAAACACCCAGCGGAACCAGTCCAAACCATTTATTCCAGCGCAAAGAAACAGCAGGAAACTTGAAGCTGAAAGGCAGCTGCACCGGTTTGCCCTGTCCCAGTAAAAATTTATGGGCAAGATGATTCAATGCTGCCGGAACACCTGAAGACTGTCGATGAAAACGTATTAATGCTTTGTTATCAAATGGGCTGTCACCGTTGAAACCAACACCCTGTAACCGCTGCAATAAATAAGCAGCGGTTTCCTGTTGTGGAATTGGCCCCAGCAGTAAGGGTTGAATGCGCTCATTTTGAGAAGCCATGACATCAGCCGTAACATCAGTTACTACCGCCCGCCATAGATACCCC
>NZ_DFTU01000043.1:31042-34847 GCF_002379485.1 Methylophaga sp. UBA4204
CCCGCCATAGATAGTTGCCTTCATGTTGCCAGTCAAACCAGGTTTTTAATTGCTGGAGTAATGGCTCGGCAAGCTTACTGATATCATCAATCAATAACACCGGACGAATCTGCAAAGTCTGCAGTTGTTGTAATCGCTGTTGTAATAGCTGAAGGTTGTTACTGCCCAGCGTACTCTCCTGAGGCGCACCAAAAACCTGTAAACAGCGGCTGACCATAAACTGAATGGTTAATGAGGGTTCTGCCTGAATCAGGCAAAAACGCAAATCATCGCCCCCCCGATTCATTAAGGCTTTTAAAGTAGTGGTTTTACCCAGACCGTTGCTGCCATACAGCAAAGGAATTTTGTCACTGGCCCGCAGCAGATGCAGAACCAGGTCCAGACGCTGCTTAATTTCCGGCCCCATATACAGTCCGGCTTCTGTCACCTCAGCACTGAATGGATTCGACTGAAGCGCTAATCTTGAAATATATTTTGGTTCAGCTGCCGCTGCAGTCATTGCATTACTCAATTTCCAGCAGTAAATTTCGCCAGGGTTTCAGCCAGAGCGTCACCATCGTAGTCATCGGAAATAATGGCCTGACCGATATCTTTTAACAACACCAGACGAATCAGTCCATCCTGAACCTTTTTATCTACCGCCATCAGGTTCATAAAATCTGCAGAACTTAACTTGCCCGGAACAGTAACAGGCAGATTAGCGGCTTTCATAATGTCGCTGATACGGGTAACTTTTTCCGTGCTAAGCCATCCCATACGTTGCGACAAGTCGGCTGCCATCACCATACCTATTGCAATCGCCTCACCATGCAGACAATTCCCGTAGCCACAACCAGTCTCAATGGCATGACCGAATGTATGGCCAAGGTTTAACAAAGCTCTGACACCTTGTTCACGCTCATCATCTGCCACAATGGTTGCCTTATCCTGACAGGATCGGGCAATCGCTTGTGCCAGTGCCTCAGGATCACGCGAAACCAGCAGCGACATATTCTGTTCAAGCCAGTCAAAAAATTCAGCGTCATTAATCAAACCATATTTAATGACTTCTGCCAGTCCCGAAGAAAACTGACGATCATCCAACGTTTTTAACGTGGCAGTATCTGCCAGTACACATTGCGGCTGGTAAAACGCACCAATCATATTTTTGCCTAACGGATGATTGACCGCGGTTTTGCCGCCAACTGAAGAGTCGACCTGTGATAATAAGGTGGTGGGAACCTGGATAAAGGGCACCCCCCGCTGATAACAGGCTGCAGCAAATCCTGCCATATCGCCTATAACACCACCACCCAGCGCAATAATGGTTACCTGACGAGACAATCTGGCTTCCAGTAAACGATCAAAAATCAGCTGCATGGTGTCCAGCGTTTTATATTGTTCACCATCTGGCAAAATAACACTTTCCAGCCGATAGTCTTTTAACGCTGTTTTTACGGTATCCAGGTACAGAGGTGCCACCGTTTCATTGGTAACAATCAACACTTCCTTTCCCCGGATATGGGCGGTAAATAAATCACTTCCCGATAGCAGATTTTCACCAATATGGATGGGATAACTGCGATCACCGAGCGCAACTTGAAGCGTTTTCATCATATTCAGGTTTCTTTTGTTTTTAATTGTTGTAATTGTTTTATCACTGCGTTCACGGTTCGGGTAACAGATTGATCACCTGTTTGTAGCACCACATCAGCCACTTCCCGATATAAAGGGTCCCGCTGTGCCATTAATTGTTTTATTTGCAGGCGCCGATCCGCCACCTGCAACAAGGGGCGACTGGTATCACGAGATGTGCGGCGGTAAAGTTGTTCGGCTGTAGCCGCCAGATAGACAACCTTGCCACGTTTCAGATTGCGCCGGTTTGCCTCCGCCAGCACAGCACCGCCACCAGTTGCCATTACAATATTATCCATTGCGCTAAGCTCATCAATCACTTTTTGCTCGCGCTCTCTGAAGCCTTCTTCACCTTCCATCTCAAAAATCCAGGAGATGGATACACCAGTGCGCTTTTCAATCTCACGATCACTATCAAAAAACTTACGATGCAGCTTTTTAGCAAGCTGTCGACCAATGGTAGACTTTCCAGACCCCATTGGTCCCACCAGAAATATATTACCTGAAATCACGTGGCTAATGACTCAACTGTTTATCGTGAAAAAAAAACCGGATCGACAGGCTTGAGTCGATCCGGTTTTTTATATTAACTGAAAAAGCAGGAATTAATAATCCATACCTTCCTTAATAATTTTTGGTGTCACAAATACCAGTAACTCACGCTGGCGATCTTCATTCGTATTGGTTTTGAAGAGAAAGCCCACATAAGGCAAATCACCAAAGAATGGTACACGTGTCGATTCTGTTCTAGACGTTTGTTCATAAATACCCCCCAACACCACAGTTTCGCCATTATCCACCAATACCTGCGTGCGAACGCTTCTGGTATCAATACTAGGAACGCCGAGGAAAATGGCACCTACTTCGTCTTTATTCACTTCCAGATCCATCACAATGCGATCATCCGGCGTAATCTGCGGAGTCACATCCAGTTTTAACAGTGCCTCTTTGAATGAAACCGAGGTTGCACCACTTGATGAAGCTTCCTGATAGGGAATTTCGGTACCTTGCTCAATGGTAGCCTGTTTTTGGTTTGAAGTGATGACACGTGGTGTTGAAATAATCTCACCTTTGCCTTCCTCCTGCATCGCAGAAAGCTCCAACTCCAGCACCGCTCCCAAAGGCAATTTAGCCAACGCCAAAGCAATAGTCCCTGCCGGATTGGCAACTGGTAAGTTCACATTTAAATCCTGACCACGTAATCCAGCCTGGTTTGTGGGAACCACCGCATCCAGATTATTCGCCGGAACCTGCAAACCTTCCAGAGAACCGGATGTGCCTGCTCCCAAGGTGCCACTTTCAGCTGAGGTGCCAAAACGCACCCCCAGCTCCTTAGTAAAGTCATTGTTGGCAATAACAATCCGCGATTCAATTAACACCTGACGTACCGGAATATCCAGTTTTTCAATTAATTTGCGAACATCGGCAAGATTTCTAGCAGTATCACGAAGCAGTAAAGAGTTGGTCCGTTGGTCAACCACTACGCTGCCACGATCTGAAAGAAATCCGCCAGCACTGCTCCCGGCTGTAGTTTGACCTTGAGTTGTCGTTAAAATCTCAGCCATATCTGTGGCTTTTGCAAAGTTGACTTCAAATATCTCGGAATAGAGTGGTTCCAGCTCGACCAATTGACGTCTGGCCTCAAGCTCCTGTTTTTCGCGAGCGGCAATTTCTGCTGCTGGGGCAATCAGCATGACATTACCATTCTGACGCATACCCAGACCCTTGGTTTTCAAAATAATATCCAATGCCTGATCCCAAGGTACATTTTTCAAACGCAGGGTTAAGTTGCCGGTCACTGTGTCGCTGGTCACCAGATTCATACCGTTAAAATCAGCCAGTAACTGTAAAACGGCACGAACTTCAATATTCTGGAAATTCAGCGACAGCTTCTCACCTTCAAAGCCAAATTCATTTTCAGTGGTCTCAGCTGTAGTTCGTTCTGCAACTGGTTTTACCTCAACAACCAGCTTATCGCCAGATTGGTAAGCCAGATGTTCAAACTTGCCAGTAGTTGTAAGCACCAACCTGGACCCATCGCGTGTTTGCATACTTTCAATCAAATTCACCGGGGTCGCAAAATCCATTACATCCAGTTTGCGTTTCAATTGGTCGGGCAAGTCAACCCCAGGCAAATCTACAATCAAATCTCCACTTTCACGACGAATATCCATAGCAGTATTTTCATTTT
>NZ_DFTU01000043.1:35001-35207 GCF_002379485.1 Methylophaga sp. UBA4204
TCCATAGCAGTATTTTCATTTTTTAACTGCAATATTAATCTGCCTTCGCCTTGTTCGCCGCGTCTGAAATCGATATCCGTCACCGAATTAATATCTGGAGCAGCTAACGGAGTTGTATTTGGAAGTGGTGCTTTTGCAATCTGCCCATTGTTTTCATTAAGGAAAACTTTGACGATCTTCCCTTCTACTTCAATTTCATAAGGTAA
>NZ_DFTU01000043.1:35337-35543 GCF_002379485.1 Methylophaga sp. UBA4204
TCTACTTCAATTTCATAAGGTAATTTTCGAAGCAAATTAATAACCATCCGGGTACGTTCACCTGCTTCTACGGTAGCAATACTTCGGGTCTGACCATTATTTATCTGCTGGGTGGTTTCATTCAGTTTATTGCTTACACCATGGAAATCCAGAACGATCCGTGCGGGCTCATCGGTAGCAAAGCTTTCTGGTTTTTCAACCGCTTC
>NZ_DFTU01000058.1:0-4905 GCF_002379485.1 Methylophaga sp. UBA4204
CAGCAGCGAACCTTGGGTGACACTTTCGACGATATTCGTCGACAAGGGCTTGCGAAAACATGGCAAGAGCGGTCCATGTGGAACGAAATGCGCATGAGCGCGCGCGATCTTCTGGATGTGACCGGCTCTACCTATACCTATCTGATGAATGGTCGCGATAATTCGACTAACTGGACGGCACTTTACAAGCCAGGAGAAAAAATTCGTCTAAGAGTTATAAACGGCTCTGCCATGACGTTTTTTGATTTTCGCATTCCGGGTCTCGAGATGTCGGTGGTCTCTGCAGACGGCCAGCCGATCAAGCCTGTTACGGTAGATGAATTTCGAATTGGGGTGGCTGAGACATACGATGTCATTGTAACGCCGAAAAACGATCGTCCTTATACGCTTTTTGCGGAAAGCATGGATCGTAGTGGTTATGTGCGGGGTACGCTCGCAACAGAATTAGGGCAGGAAGCCCCAGTGCCTGAATTGCGACCGGTACCAGAGCGAGGGATGGCGGCCATGGGGATGAGCCATGAAATGGATGGGATGGACATAAAACCTACCAATGAAGATCAACTTGGGATGGATGACAATCAAGAAATGGCCGGGGGCCATGCTGGGCATAAGGTCGCGACGCAACAGCGACCTTCGGCGCCCGATCTTGGCATTGAACACGCGCCAGGTGGGCATGGTCCCGGTGCTGCCATGATTGCCAGAAACCCAGTCAGCCGTCTAAATGAGCCGGGTATTGGCCTCGAAAATGTCGACCATCGAGTTCTGGTCTATGGTGACCTTATTGGTGCTCACCCATGGCCTGATGATAGGGAGCCGGAGCGTGACATCGAGCTGCATCTCACCGGTAATATGGAAAAATATATGTGGTCTTTTGATGGTGTGAAATACACTGAAGTCGATGGGCCAGTTGAGTTTCATCATGGTGAGCGTCTACGTTTGATAATGGTAAACGACACGATGATGGATCATCCGATTCATCTGCATGGCATGTGGATGGAACTTGAAAATGGCCAATATCCCCGTCCTCGAAAGCACACTATCAGTATCAAACCCAGTGAGGTCGTTTCATTACAAATCAGTGCCGATGCGCCCGGCAGTTGGGCTTTCCATTGTCATCTTCTATATCACATGAAGGCGGGGATGTTTCGAGTTGTCAGGGTCAGATAAGGAGATGATATGAACAAACTTACAACCATGACAATGCTCGGTTTTTTAGGAATGAGCACCACGGTCTCTGCCGATCACGCTGAGGATCATTGGCCCGAACCCATTGAGTCTTACCGAACCGGGCAGGTTTTATTTGATCGGCTGGAATTCACCCGTACAGACAACAATGAGAACCTAATCGTCTGGGATATGTTGGCTTGGTACGGTGGCGACACAAATCGGGTTTATTTTAAAAGTGAAGGTGAGAATAAACAAAATGATGGTGAACCCACTGAACTGGAAAGTACGGAGGTGTTGGCGAGCCGGTTAATTGCTCCTTTTTGGGAAATACAGGGCGGCGTTGGACTTCGTGGGTCAATGGCATCGGATGTAGATCGTGAACACTATTTAGTATTTAGCCTGTTTGGCATGGCTCCCTATCGATTTGAAATGGATAATTCACTTACCATTAATGAGGATGGCGACATAGCAGCATCACTTGAAGCCGAATACGACATACGGCTCAGTCAAGTTTCGTACTTACAGCCACGCTTGGAAGTTTCTGCTGGACTCACAGATGCCCAAGCGTTCGATCGCCCCAGTGGATTCAACGATGTTCGAATAGGATTGCGTTATCGCTATGAAATCTCTAGAGAGTTTGCGCCTTACATAGGTGTTTATTGGAGCCGGGCCTTGGGTCAAAAGGCTAACCAAATCGCTGATGAGGGGGGCGATAAAATCGAAACTGGTTTTGTTGCCGGGGTTCGGATGTGGTTTTAATTAGAATTGCAAAATTAGCAAGACTGAAGGGGGAGAGTTAATGGCTAACAAAGAGGACAGATCAACGCATTATAAAGAGGGAAGCCTCACTTTAGCGGGAACAGTTATGCTCGGTACCGGGGTTATGATTGGTGCTGGTATCTTTGCGCTTACCGGGCAGATGGCGCAGATGACTGGGGCGCTGTTCCCGCTGGCTTTTCTCGCTGCAGCAGTAATCGTCAGCTTTAGTGCCTATTCCTACATCAAGATCTCTAACGCTTATCCCTCTGCAGGTGGCATTGGCATGTATTTGCATAAAGCTTATGGAGACAGGTTACCAACAGCATTTAATGCTTTGCTGATGTATTTTTCAATGGTGATCGCCCAGAGCTTTCTCGCGCGCACATTTGGTTCTTATACCATGCAACTTTTTGGTGGGGACCAGAGCGGCATGATGGTGCCCATTCTCGGGGTGTCACTTATCCTGGCAGCCTTTCTGATTAATCTATCAGGTAATCGATTGATCCAAGGCGTCGCCTCTTTTATTGGTGTTTTGAAAATCGTGGGCATCCTTGTTATCGGATTGGTAGGGGTTTGGATCGCCGATAGCATTTCAGTCGATTTCACAAGCCCAGGAGAAGCAGGGACCTTCAGTAACTTTCTTGGCGCAACAGCACTCGGGATATTAGCGTTTAAGGGCTTTACCACCATTACCAACAGCGGTTCGGAGGTAAAAGATCCTAAACGAAACGTGGGTCGCGCCATCGTTATTTCCATCGCCGCTTGTGTGGTGATTTATAGCTTGGTCGGTTTTGCTGTGGCAAGCAATTTGTCGCTGGCTGAAATCATCAAAACACAGGACTATTCTCTTGCTGCAGCAGCGCGCCCGGCATTGGGTGAATATGGTGTGTGGTTTACGGTCGCTATTGCCATGATGGCGACTGCCGGCGGTATTCTAGCCAGCATTTTTGCAGTCTCAAGAATGCTGGCAATGCTGACGGAAATGAAACTGGTGCCACACCGTCATTTCGGCATGCCCGGTAGTATTCAAAAGCACACGTTGGTATACACTGTGGTTCTGGGACTGATCCTGACAGCATTTTTTGATCTGTCCCGGATTGCCGCGCTTGGTATCGTGTTTTACCTGATTATGGACATTGCCATTCATTGGGGCGTTCTTCGCTATCTGCGTGAAGACATAAAAGCTAATCGATGGGTGCCAGCGACAGCCATTCTGCTGGATTTACTGGCATTGGGTGGTTTTGTCTGGGTTAAGCTGAATACTGATCCGTTTGTGATTGGTGTGGCGGTTGTTACGATGATTGTTATCGCAGTTGCTGAGCAGATTTTCCTGAAAAGATCCGCTGCATCCGAGCAGCCCGGTAATCAGGAATCCCATCATCACCATTAATGACAATATTTGACGTGGAGGGCAGTAGCATGATGACTAATAATATGTGGGCAGGGCATTGGCTTTGGATGTTGATGTTCGCAATCGTTGTTGTGATCCCTGTCTGGCGAATTTGTCAGCGCACGGGTTATCCGGGTTGGTTGGGTGTTCTAATACTTATTCCAATCGCCAATCTTCTATTACTCTATTTTATTGCGTTTTCGAGCTGGACTACAGACAAAATGAGAAACCAAGATGACTGAACATCAACATGTCCATAGAAATGGCAACCAAGTTCACGAAGAGCATACTGTCAAAGATCCTGTCTGCGGTATGACGGTGGAACCACATACTGCGAAGTATCAAAGCCAGTATGAGACTAAGACTTGGTACTTCTGCTCGGCACGTTGCCAGTCCAAGTTTGATGAAAAACCGGAACAATATCTCGGTGGTCAGCAACATCAGGAGTCACCGGCAACACCGGGCATGATCTATACATGCCCCATGCATCCAGAAATTCGACAGCAGGGCCCTGGTGATTGCCCCATTTGTGGTATGGCCCTAGAACCTGAGCAAGTCAATTTGGATGATGGGCCTTCTGAAGAGCTCACGGATATGACCCGCCGATTCTGGATCGGTTTGATAATGGCATTGCCAGTGTTAATACTCGAAATGGGTAGCCATATTATCGGGCTCGACCGCCTTATAGCGCCGCAGTTATCCAATTGGATTCAATTAGTTCTGGCAACGCCAGTAGTCGCTTGGTGCGGTTGGCCTTTCTTCGTCAGGGGATGGAAATCTATAGTGAGCCGGAACCTGAACATGTTTACGCTGATTTCCATTGGTACTGGTGTGGCGCTGATCTACAGTCTGGTGGCAACCCTGATGCCGCAGATTTTCCCAGATGCCTTCCGTCAGGCGGATGGTTCTGTTGCTGTCTATTTCGAAGCGGCTGCAGTCATCGTTGTTTTGGTGCTGTTGGGACAGGTATTGGAATTGAGAGCGCGGGAGAAGACTTCCGGCGCAATTAAGGCCTTACTTGATCTGGCACCCGCGACGGCCAGGAAGCTGGACGATGAGGGTGGTGAGTCCGATGTATCTCTTGACGAGGTCAAGGTTGGTGACCGCCTTCGGGTACGTCCGGGGGACAAGGTACCATTGGATGGTGAGGTGCTTGAGGGTAACTCCAATGTCGATGAGTCGCTGGTGACGGGTGAGCCATTGGCGGTCAGTAAGAGGTCTGGCGATCAAGTCATCGGTGGCAGTATTAATCAGCAAGGCAGCTTTATTATGCGAGCTGACAAGGTTGGCCGGGATACGATGCTGTCTCAGATTGTACAGATGGTAGCTAATGCCCAGCGCAGCCGTGCACCCATTCAGGGATTAGCAGACAAAGTGGCGGGTTGGTTTGTCCCGGTCGTTATCGTTATAGCCGTTATCGCTTTTATCGTTTGGTCATTTTTCGGCCCGGCGCCACCAATGGCTTTTGGTCTGATTGCAGCGGTTAGCGTCTTAATTATTGCCTGCCCGTGTGCGTTAGGTCTGGCAACCCCTATGTCCATTATGGTTGGTGTCGGCCGGGGTGCGCAAAGTGGTGTGCTGATCCGCGA
>NZ_DFTU01000058.1:4993-5941 GCF_002379485.1 Methylophaga sp. UBA4204
AGTGGTGTGCTGATCCGCGATGCAGAAGCGCTGGAGCGTATGGAAAAGGTCGATACGGTTGTCATCGATAAAACCGGTACCCTGACTGAGGGCAAACCGCAGGTCACGAAGCTAGTTACAGCGAATGGACTCAGCGAAGCTGAGCTGATGCGTTATGCAGGTGGCCTTGAAAAAGGCAGTGAACATCCATTGGCCCACGCTATTTTAGAAAAGGCCAGGGCAATGGATCTTAAGCTGCCCGATGCTGAAGATTTCGATTCCTCTAATGGTAAAGGGGTCACGGGTTCGATTGATGGCCAGCGGGTTTTATTGGGAAATCGACTGCTTATGGAAGCAGAAGCTGTTGATACCGCAGACTTTGACAATGAAGCTGATACGCTTCGCGGGGATGGCGCTACCGTGATTTTTGCCGCAGTGGCTGGCAAAGTCGCTGGCTTACTTGCTATTGCCGATCCGGTTAAAGAAACCACTCAAGCGGCCATTTCGGCGCTGCAAAAAGACGGTATCCGGATCGTTATGCTAACCGGTGATAATCGTACCTCGGCCGAAGCCGTTGCCCGCAAGCTGAATATTGATGAAGTAGAAGCAGAAGTTCTGCCGGAAGACAAAGGCAAAATTATTCAGCGCCTTAAAGATGAAGGCCGGATTGTGGTGATGGCTGGTGACGGGGTAAATGATGCGCCTGCGCTGGCAACGGCGGATGTTGGCATTGCCATGGGCACCGGCACCGACGTGGCGATTGAAAGTGCCGGAATTACTTTGTTGCGAGGTGACCTGATGGGTATTGTTGAAGCCCGCCGTTTATCTTTAGCAACTATGCGCAATATCAGACAAAACCTGTTTTTTGCTTTCATTTACAATTCTGCCGGGGTGCCGATTGCCGCTGGGATTTTATATCCGTTTTTCGGCATATTGCTGTCGCCAATTTTTGCAGCGGCTGCTATGTCA
>NZ_DFTU01000058.1:6038-10319 GCF_002379485.1 Methylophaga sp. UBA4204
GTTTGCAGCGGCTGCTATGTCACTTTCATCTGTGAGCGTTATCATGAATGCACTGCGGTTGCGGCTGGTTAAATTATAAAGAAATAAACTTTATCGTTTTAATAACAGAGTATTTGTTGAACCTTCACCAGCACTTTTGGTCAATAATATTTACAAACTGACTGTAAAAGAGTATTCTTAGACTTAATGCGCATAATAAATTTATTTTTTCTTTGTTTCGCCTTGGCTTTTGCCAACGCCAGCTATGCGCATAGCTATGAGACAAATTGCCCAATGGAAGAAGATGGCAGCATGGCCACGATGGACCATGCCGATATGCCAGACTGCTGTAATGATGCCGTGATGGCCGCTAAAACGGGTCAATCCTGTAAAGCAGATCAAGATTGCAGCATCTCTAATGTAGTCATGTTTTTTTCTGTTCCATCATGGAATTTAATTTCTACTGATAGAAGTAGGGCACTAACCAGCATAGCGTTCGTGCCTAACGCAGCACCTACTGATCTCTGGCGCCCGCCAACCTTAAGCTGATCCCATTATTCCCGTAGTGTTTCAAGCTGCTACTTAGTTCCATGCTTGAAACATCTGCGTTGCTTTTGCTCCAACGCCTTTGACTACATCGGATCCAGCTCATGTCAAACCTATTCACCAGAGCCATTGTGCTCAAAAGATATTTGCCAAAATTATGGCGAATATATTGGCTCGGCTTTGTCGCCTTATTTATTGCCAGTTTTGCAACTGCGGTAATAGCGCAACCACAAGCCGAGTCACTTAGCTTGCAAAACGCTTTGCATCTCGCTGAGCAACGCTCTCAGGCCTTGTTAGCGCAAGATGCTGCAGCGCAAGCCTCCCAAGAGCTGGCCATTGAAGCCGGTCAACTTCCCGATCCCATGCTGGAGTTATCTGTAAATAACCTGCCAGTCAATGGTCCCATGGCTTATAGCCTTACGGAAGATTTTATGACCTCTCGCAATATTGGCATTTCTCAGACATATACCCGTGAAGCCAAGCGCCATGCCCGTGCCAACGTGTTTGAACGTAAAGCAGATAAGGCGCAGATAACTAAAAAACTGACACTTACTGAAATTCGCCAAAACACTGCATTGGCCTGGTTTGATGTTTATTACCAGCAGCAAATGTTGGAACTATTAACACGCCAGCAGCAAGAGGCAAGCTTACAAGTTCAGTCTGCTGAAGCTGCCTATCGTGGTAGCACCGGTCCACAATCCGATATTTTTCTAGCCAGATCGACTGTCGCAGAAATCCAGGATCGTATTTATCAAGCTCAAGCGCGCCTTGATAATGCCAAAACAACGCTATCGCGTTGGGTCGGGGATATTAACAATATCTCTTTACACGCTGCGCCTGACATTACTCAGTCTCCGCTCGACACTCAGCATTTATATCATCAGGTAAGTGAACATCCAGATATTGCTGTATTGAAGGCTGAGGAGGCGGTTGCAATGGCTGAAGCTAAGGCCGCACGTCAAGAGAAGCAAGCTGATTGGACTTGGTCAGTAATGTATGGCGAACGAAGTTCAGGTTTTTCGGACATGATTTCGATTGGTGTCAGCGTGCCGCTGCAATGGAATCAGGAGAACCGCCAGGATCGGGTGGTAGCCGCCAAATTGGCCCAAGCGGACCAGGTGCGAGCTGAACGTGAGGAAATGACTCGGGAACATATCGCTGAAACAGAGCGCTGGCTTGACACATGGAAAAGTAATTTAGTCAGGCTCAGTGACTATGAAGCGGCTTTGATCCCGCTTGCCAAGCAGCATACCGATGCGGCACTGGCTGAATATCGGGGCGGTAAGGGCGAGTTAGTGACAGCCCTTGATGCTCGAAAAATGGAAATTGCTACGCGTATAGAAAAACTGCGGATCGAGATGGAAACCGCAGCGCTTTGGGCCACATTGGAATATCTGATATTACCCGAGAATGCACAAATCCCTACGTCCCGCGTCATGGAGTTCAAATAATGAATCGTAAATACATCTTTTTATTTTTATTAACAGTCGGGATGATGCTACTGATTGGCTATGCCGTTTATCAGTGGGGAATGCGCCAGGGGATGGATATGTCTAAAGCGGTGTCAGAGGACATATCTGATACCGCCAAGTCTACCGAAGACCCTTCAAACTGGAATATTGCTGAAGGCGAAGAGGCGACTCGTCGTCATATGGACGCTGGGATTAAAGCCGGTGATATTGATCCGGTCACGGGCCAAAAGATTCTTTTTTACCAAGATCCGATGGTCCCCGGCAATAAATTCGAGACGCCAGGTAAGTCACCCTATATGGATATGATGCTGGTGCCAGTTTATAAGGGTAGCGCGGGTGGTGAGAGTGCAACCGATGAGCCCGGCGTTAGCATTAACTCCCGCCTACAACAAAATATTGGCATACGGACGGCTTTGGTAACCAAACAGGACATAGCGACGCAGGTGACAGCGGTAGGCGCTATTGCATGGAACGAGCGCGAGGAAGTGAATGTTCAAGCCCGTGCTCTGGGTTATGTGGAAAAACTTTTCGTAAAGGCCACCCTGGAGCAGGTCAATAAAGGCCAGCCGCTTTTGGCTATCTATGTACCTGACTGGGTGGCCGTACAAGAAGAATTTCTGGCTCTTAACAATATGCAAGGAGAAGGATTAGATGAACTGATAGCAGCCTCAATTGCCCGCATGCGCCAAGTGGGGATGAGCGAAGCACAAATCCGTCAGGTAAAAAGCACCGGCAGACTTCAAACGCAGCTGATTATTACCGCCCCCATTGATGGCGTCGTCACAGAATTAGTTGCCCGCGAAGGCATGACCATATCAACCGGTTCCACATTGATGCGTATTAATGGATTAGACCCCGTCTGGGCGAATGCTGAGGTACCGGAGAGTCAGATTGCGTTACTCAACCCTGGTGATCCCATCACCGCCAGCAGCCCGGCTTTTCCCGGCAAACAATTTAGAGGTCAAATACAAAGATTATTACCGGAAGTGAACCCTACAACACGCACCCTTAAGGCGCGTGTGGTGTTGGACAATCCACAGGGTGAATTGGCGCCGGGTATGTTCGTCAATATGCAGTTGGCAGGCAAACAAATTAACGATGCGCTGATGGTGCCAACCGAAGCGCTTATCCGAACGGGCAAACGCACCTTAATCATGCTGGCACTCGATAACGGCAGTTTTCGCCCGGTTGAAGTCATAACCGGACGCGTAACTGATGATAAAACCCAAATCCAGCAAGGACTGCAGGAAGGTGAACGGGTTGTGGTATCAGGTCAGTTTTTGGTGGATTCAGAAGCCAGCCTGAGAGGTGTTGAAGCCCGACTAAGTGACGATAACACGTCGAAAGCCGATGACCATTCAATGTCTGAGATGACAATGGAGACTCATCAGACCGAGGCACAAATCGAAGCCATAAACGGGCAGATATTGACTTTGACCCATCCAGATATTCCCACCCTGGAGTGGCCGGGTATGACCATGGACTTTGAACTTTCGTCATCACTCAATCCAGATGAACTGACGGTGGGTGAGCAAATTGAAATTGCCTTTCGTTTAGAAAAAGGCGCGGCGCCATTGATTGTTGAGTTTCAACCGCTCTCAAAAGCTCCTGAAATGGCAATGGAGAGTCATGAGACGCAGGCAAAAATCGAAGCTATAGACAGGCAGATTTTGACGCTGACCCATCCAGATATTCCCAGCTTAAATTGGCCGGGCATGACCATGGACTTTGAATTGTCATCCTCGCTGGATCCTGATGGGCTAACAGTGGGCGAGCAAATAGCAATTGAGTTTCGCTTAGAAAAAGGCTCGGCACCTAAAATTATCGACCTGCAGCCTTTGTCAGCCGAGACTGAAATGGAAGGTGCAAAATGATTGCTAGACTCATACGTTGGTCGATCGACAACCGTTTTCTGGTGTTATTGGCGACGCTGATGATGCTTGCCTGGAGCTTAGTATCGTTATCACGCACGCCGCTGGATGCGCTGCCTGATCTCTCGGATGTTCAGGTGATAATTAAAACGAGCTGGCCGGGACAAGCACCACAATTGGTCGAGGATCAGGTGACTTATCCATTAACCACGACCATGTTATCGGTGCCCGGTGCCAAAGTGGTTCGTGGTTTATCATTCTTCGGCGATAGCTATGTCTATGTCTTGTTCGAAGAGGGTACCGATCTGTATTGGGCCCGCAGTCGGGTGCTGGAATACCTTAATCAGGCGCAGTCAAGGCTGCCGGATACGGCAAGTTCCTCAATCGGTCCGGATGCCACCGGTGTGGGTTGG
>NZ_DFTU01000104.1:0-8554 GCF_002379485.1 Methylophaga sp. UBA4204
ACGATAACGCCTTTACCGGCAGCTAGACCATCAGCTTTCACAACGATAGGCGCGCCACGCTCCAGAATGTATTCAATGGCATTGGAGATATTGGTAAAGACTTGATAGGCAGCAGTAGGAATTTGATGACGGGCCAGAAAATCTTTGGTGAACGATTTGGAAGCTTCCAGCTGAGCGGCGTCCTTGCTCGGACCGAAACAGCGTAACCCGGCTTTTTCAAAGGCATCGACGACACCCTTAACTAATGGAATTTCAGGGCCAACAACCGTTAAACCGATATCATTCTGCTTTGCGAAATTAACCAGCGCATTAATATCATCAACGGCGATGTCGACATTGCTGACACCTGCCTCATTTGCGGTTCCCGGATTGCCTGGGGCGACAAAAACTTCACTGCAACGCGGTGATTGTTTCAGTTTCCAAGCCAGCGCATGCTCACGACCGCCACTACCAATGACCAGAACTTTCATTATCTTGTTGCCACACCTGCTGAAATAAAGCGGCAATGATACCGTAGATGACTGTATAACCAAACATTAATACATGGTTATGACATACCCAAGTCAGCTTATATAAGGCATGGATTGTAACTGTGGCGGCTTTTCATTATTGTGATGTTCAGCCTTTGCCAAGTGAGAAAAATACAAGTGGAAGATTTAAAAACATCGGAAGCCTGGCGCGTCTTCCGCATTCAATCTGAACTGATTGACGGTATTGAAACCCTTAATGGGCTTGGTCCCGCCGTATCCATCTTCGGTAGTGCGTGTTTAACAGAAGACTCTCCGTATTATCAGGCGGCCAAACAGGTTGCACTGTCACTTTCCCAGGCAAAGTTTTCGGTTATTACCGGTGGAGGTCCCGGCATTATGCATGCTGCCAATGCCGGTGCGTTCAAACAGGGGGCACATTCGGTCGGCCTCAATATTGAACTGCCGATGGAACAAAAACCCAATCCGAATCAGGATATCAGCCTGAGTTTTCGCTATTTTTTTGTTCGCAAACTGATGTTTGTTAAATCCTCAATGGGCTATGTAGTATTTCCCGGTGGTTTCGGTACTTTGGATGAATTCTTTGAAGCATTAACCCTTATCCAAAGCCGCAAAATCCGCCACTTTCCGGTTATTTTGTATGGCTCAGAATACTGGATAGGACTGATTGACTGGCTTCGGGCTGAAGTGCTGCGGATGGACTGTATCAAGGAAGACGATCTGAGTATTTTCCATTTGGTTGATAAACCCGAAGAGGTCTTACCAATTATTCAGAAACATTTTGCTGATTTAGGGGCTCATCCGGAAGACGATCAACGCTTCCCAGTCTGATCTGGATCAAGAAAGCGTGTATTAGCCATCCACGGTAAAAATTGGCTGTTTATAATCATCGCCCAACTGTTTTACAGGGCTTTGCTATGCAAAATCAGCTGATCGTGAACCGCCAACTTATCCAGAAATACGATACGGCCGGACCGAGATACACCTCGTATCCCACCGCATTGGAGTTTGATGAAACCTTTAAAACAAAGGAATTCATCGAACACGCCGAGTTATCCAACCAGCGCGGCGGGCCACTGTCTCTGTATTTCCATTTACCGTTTTGCGATACCGTGTGTTTTTATTGCGCCTGCAACAAAATCATCACCAAAAATCGCGATCATGCTGCGCCATATCTTGAAAACCTCTACAAAGAACTGGCCCTTAAGGCCGCATTAATTGATACCAGCCGTCCGGTGACGCAACTGCACTGGGGCGGTGGCACACCGACATTTATAAGCGAACAGCAAATGCAGGATCTGATGACTGAAACCCGTCGGCATTTTCATATTGCTGACGATGCCGATATCTCGATTGAAATTGATCCCCGTGAAGCTAATGCCGATACCATCGCGTTGTTAAAGAAAATAGGCTTTAACCGTATCAGTCTGGGCGTGCAGGATTTTGATGCGGCCGTGCAAAAAGCGGTTAATCGCATTCAATCCGAGGCCGAAACCATGGCGGTCATAGATGCCGCCCGCCAGCATCAGTTCCGCTCGATCAGCATCGATTTGATTTACGGCCTGCCGCTGCAAACGTTATCCGGCTTCAATACTTCGCTCGATAAAATCATCGCTGCCGATCCTGATCGTATCTCATTATTTAACTACGCCCATATGCCAAAGTTGTTTAAAACTCAGCGTCAGATTAAAAGTGAAGACTTACCTACTGCAGAGCAGAAATTGAGCATTTTGCAACTGTCGATCAATAAATTAACGCAGGCCGGTTATCAATATATTGGTATGGATCACTTTGCCAAACCGGACGATGAGCTCAGTCTGGCCCAGGAACAAAATCGGTTACATCGTAATTTTCAGGGCTATGCCACTCACGCCGAATGTGATCTGATCGGCTTTGGTATCACTTCGATTGGCAATATCGGTGATGCTTATGCACAGAATGTAAAAACCCTGCTCGAATACGACACTCTGCTCAAGCAAAATCAGTTACCGTTAATGCGTGGCATCAGCCTTTCAGAGGACGACAAACTGCGACGTCAAATCATTACCCGTTTAATCTGTGATTTTGAACTGAGCATTGTAGAAATCGAACAGGAATACGGCATCCAATTTAAAGAATACTTTGCCGATGCCTACCCTCAGATCGAACAATTTGCCGAAGATGGCCTGTTGCAGTATAACTGGAAAAACATTGTGGTCTTACCAGCTGGTCGCTTGTTAATCCGTAATATCTGCATGGCGTTTGATAAATACAGTCAACAAGCAAAACAGCGATTTTCCAAAGTTATATAGGGCTGATGCTGGAAAAAATCCGACAGTATTTCATATTTGGTAGATTAGGCGTAAAGCTCTATGTGCTCGCCGTTATCACCGGATTATTGGCCAGCCTTGCCATCATCCTGCTCAGACTCACCATTGAACATGGTCAAATGCTGCTATTGCCCTCCGGTGAAGTCGAAGGCTTTGCCAGCCTGCCCTGGTGGGGTCTTTTGGGCCTGCCTATTGTCGGCGGCCTGCTTATCGGTTTACTGTTTCGCGGATTAACTCAAGAACAACGCACCACCGGCATCCTCCATGTTATCGAACGGCTCTCCGCTTATGAAGGCCGCCTCCCCTGGCAAAATGCCGTTCGCCAATTTATCGGCACCAGTATTGCCATCATCACCGGTCATTCCGTTGGTCGTGAGGGTCCCGGTGTGCATCTGGGTGCCGCCAGCGGCAGCTTACTGGCAAATGGTCTGGAGTTACCCAACAACAGTGTTCGGATTTTGGTGGCATCAGGCACAGCGGCGGCCATAGCCGCCTCATTTAACACACCGATTGCCGGAGTGATTTTCGCCATGGAAGTCATCATGATGGAATATTACATCGCCAGTTTTATTCCGGTGATTCTTGCTTCCGTCACCGGCGCAGTGGTCTGCCGGCTGACCTTTGGTGACGATACGGTTTTTATCAACCTCAGCGCCGAGATGCAGTCACTATGGGAACTGCCCTACATCATATTCCTGGGTCTCGTTATCGGTGGTTTAGCCACCATTGCGTTAAAAACACTGACGCTGTTTACTAATCTATACACCAATCACCCGTCATGGTTACGGCCGGTTTATGCCGGAATTTTAATGGGCTTGTGCGGCATGATGGTGCCGGAAGTGATGGGTATGGGCTACGGCATTATCGGCAGTATTTCCGCCAATGATATTGCCATCGGCACGCTGGTCATCATCATGGTGATGAAACTGCTGTTATCTTCTGCCACCGTCGGTTTAGGCATCCCGGCCGGAGTCATTGGGCCGACCATGGTCGTCGGCGCCTGTGCCGGCGCAATATTAGGTTACTTTGGCCAGATCCTATTGCCTGAATATGCTTCATCAATGACCTTTTATGCCGTGTTAGGCATGTGCGCGATGATGTCTGCCACCCTGAAAGCCCCGCTTGCCGCATTAATGGCCATGCTGGAACTCACCGGCAACCCGGAAATCATTCTGCCGGGCATGCTCGCCATCGTCTTTTCCAGTCTGATTACGCACGATTATTTCAAACAGGAGCCACTATTCGTCAATATGATGCGAGTAAAAGGTCTGGATTTTCGTAATGACCCTATCTCGCAAACGCTTCGTAAAATCAGTGTTGGCGCCGCGATGCAACGCAATATCGCTGTATTGAATCAGACAATCAATCGCGATTTGGCCCTGCATACACTTGAAAACAACCCGGAATGGATTTTAATCACCAAAGAACGCAATCCGATTGCCTTGATGCCCGCCAGCGACCTGGCCAGAGCGGTGAGCGTAAAAGAAGACGAAGATGAGTCAGAAATCGATTTGATGCAAATCCCGGCAACCAGACGCAATGTACATAAAATCTCATTGCATACCAGCCTGCATGAAGCCTATCAGGCGCTTGATAAATATGAAGTAGAGGCGCTTTACGTCAGTCGACAGAGCACCCCAATGATCGACCGTATTTATGGGATTTTGACCCGGGAAATGATCGAAAGCCATTACCAATTACCCCCTTCCACCAGAAAATAAGCGAATTGGGTGTGAACAATTGTGAAATCTTGTTTATAATGTGCGGCTTGCTGCCCGGGTGGTGAAATTGGTAGACACAAGGGACTTAAAATCCCTCGACTTTGCGGTCGTGCCGGTTCGATTCCGGCCCCGGGCACCATCAGAAATATCTAAGCCTCGATACTGAAAAGTGTTGGGGCTTTTTTGTTTTCAATACTTAGTGGTGCTTAAAGCCGTAAAGTCTTCGTCTGATAGTTCAAAATCACCAGCTTTTACGTTCTCTTCCAAATGATTCACCTTGCTGGTGCCTGGAATGGGAATAATTACTGGGCTGCGTTTTAACAGCCAAGCCAGCACAATTTGATTCGGAGTGGCATCGTATTTCGCGGCAATGGTTTTGAGTATTGAAGCGGACTCTGCCAGTGCATTTTTTGCCAAGGGGTACCAGGGGATGAAGCCAATACCCTGTTCGGTACAGTAATCAACGACCTCCTCGTATTGCCGCATCTTCAGGTTATATTGATTCTGTACCGTACTGACCTTGAAATACTTCTGAGCTGCAATAATGTCGTCGACACCCACTTCACTTAAGCCGACATGCTTAATCAGCCCCTCATTCTGAAATTCCTGCACAGCTGCGAATTGTTCGTCCCGAGGAACTTTGGGATCAATTCGATGTAACTGCCACAAACCGATCTGTTCTACATTGAGCCTTCGCATACTCATTAATACGCATTGCCTCAAATATTCTGGCCTTCCAAGTGGCGCCCAGATATTCTCACCATGCCGGGTTAAACCAGCTTTCGTTGCAACCAAAATGCCATCATATGGATACAATGCTTCACGAATTAAATCTTCACTGACATTAGGGCCATAACTATCTGCTGTATCAATAAAGTTGATGCCTAATTCTGGTGCCCTTTTTAACACTCGAAGGCATTGCTGACGATCTTCTGGTTCACCCCATATGCCAGGCCCGGTAACTCGCATAGTTCCCAAACCTATACGGTTAATTGAATACTGCCCGAGTTGGAATGAGGCTTGCTGTACAAGTGAATTGGTTTTAACCATGAGCGACTCCGACTAATTGCTTTTCTTGATGTTAACATGTCTGATTAGCCATCTATTTTTACGATGGATTTAGCCTTGCTCATAATGCACAGTTCGTATCTGCATCAGATTTACTCTCGTTAAGCTTGTTAAAGCATAGATTACATCAACTTGATAGCCTCAATTCAGTTGAGATCACAGGGGTATATAAGGCTGTTATGGATATTTGAACTAACTTACTCGACCTCTTGTGCCGGTTCGATTCCGGCCCCGGGCACCATCAGAAATATCTAAGCCTCGATACTGAAAAGTGTTGGGGCTTTTTTTTGGCTTAATTTGTAATGATTAAGACTTAATCTGACAGCAGTTAGCTTTTTATAAGCATAAAAACAACATCAAAACTGGCTCTCCACGCTAATTAACACAAAGCTGATATTTGGATTTAGTGGGATATCGAACCTACTGCAGGTTTTTCACTGTTACACTATTGTTGAAATTTTTTGCCTTTAATTAAGGAACACAAGATGCTCAAAGCAATTACGACGTTTACACAGGCGAGAAACATTGCAATGGCACTGACCATGTCATTCTTGACCGCTACGCTGATCACTGGTTGTGGTAACGATGACAGCTCTGACACCACACCAAGCCCTGAAACTGAAATGAGCTCCGAAAATCAGAGCAACATGGACGCGACTGAAAACATCACACCAAGCGCACCAGAAACTGAAGTGGTCATTGAAGATGAACCTATCGCTGAGAGTGATCAGACATCTGCGACGGATCAAACTGAAGCAACAGAGACAAATATTGAAGCTGAAGAGACTGATTCTGCATCGACCGCTGATAAAGCAACCACTACTCCAGCCGATGAGCCAGCTAGCGAAGGTCCCGAAACCCATACTGTTATGGCGCAAGGGCTTAAATACATTCCGCTGGTCATCACCATCAAGAATGGAGACACTGTTTCCTGGCGCAACATGCCCACTCACAACACAAAGTCACTCGATGGCTTGATTCCGGAAGATGCTGAGCACTGGGAATCACCCATAAATGAAAACTATGATCGGACATTTACCCAAGATGGTATCTATGTCTACAAATGTGTCCCTCACTTCGGAGCTGCCATGGGGGGCGTCGTTATTGTGGGCGAGCCAGTCAATCTGGAACAGATTAAAAACGCCGATGCCAAGGGCGCTGCTGGCCGTTTGGTCAGAAAGGCTATTTCTAAAGCAGAAAGTATGTAGTTTTTTTGCCTGAGAAGTTGATACCAAAAAGCGGATTCAAAACGGAATCAGCATATGAGTGTTGGGGTGGAGAAACTAATGTAATGGCCTGTTCGATTACGGCCCCGGGCACCATCAAAATATCAAAGCCTCAATACTGAAAAGTGTTGGGGCTTTTTTTATGTCTAGAGTTCACCCCCAATTCCACGAACGTGTTTTAAAAATCCCTAAAAAAGCGCCTGAATTGATGGGTTAATAACCTAAAGGTTTTTAATTGGCCATCTACTCGTTTATATCGCGTTGAAGGTGTTCAGGAACGGCTACATAAATTTTAAGGTGCACTTTTTTGGTTCAGCCTGCCAACAAACCGTGCAACTTTAACGATATAACGCTCAGAAATTGCATCATTTTCTGTCCTATCACTTGATACGAAACACGCTGACCGCTTTCTCATTAAGGGCACAACTTCTGCATAAGTTATTACTAACTTAGTCATTAAGGTTGCGTAATGAAGTTCCAGGATTGGCTTGATGCCTTGCCCCAATGGTCAATGATGACGATCATTGTCTTGGGCGCTTTTATTACACTTACTCTTGTTAAGCGATTTATTCTGGCACGTATTTTAAAAGCCGCGGAGACCAGTCAAATCTCCCTAATCGGCATAATCATTAAATCGGTCAACTTCCCCCTCACACTTGTGTTACTGGCGTTCCTTTCCAAACTCTTTGAACAGTTGTTGGTACATTATTCAGTCAACATAAATTCCAGTATTTTTAATATTGTTGCCAAGCTTCTGCTCATCTTAGCGTTAGTGGTATTTGTTGATAGATTGGTGAACGGTTTAGTTGGCCGCTATGCCGATAGAAACGTTAGTTTCAGAACCAGCAAAGGCATCATGCAAGGTATCACGCATATCGTGATCCTCGGCCTTGGCTTGCTGATGATTCTCAGCACCATCGGTATTTCCTTGACTCCCATTATCGCCTCACTGGGTATCACGTCTTTGGCGCTGGCATTGGCGCTGCAACCGACACTGGAGAACTTCTTTTCCGGCATTCAGCTGGTCATCGATAAGCCTATCCGGATGGGAGACTTTATTGAGTTGGATTCAGGTGAACAAGGCTTTGTTGAGAAAATAGGCTGGCGATCAACCTGGATCCGAATGCTTCCCAACAATATTGTGATAATGCCCAATAGTGTTTTATCAAAGTCGAAGCTGATCAATTATTATTATCCGGAAAAACAGCTTTCCGTACCGGTTGAGGTCGGGGTGCACTACAACTCTGATCTGGAATACGTTGAGCGCGTAACGCTCGAAGTCGCCCGTGAAATTCTTAAATCACATAAATGGGGAGTGGAGGAATATGAGACATTTGTTGTTTTTCACACTTTTGACAATTCCAGTATTAATTTCACCGTTATGTTAAGAGCCCAGGAATATTTCAATCGCTTTTGGGTGAAATCAGCGTTTATCAAAGCCCTTCACAAACGCTATAGAGAAGAAGGCATCACCATTCCATATCCCATCAGAGCGATAAACTATGATCAGGAAAGCTCGGAGCAACGACCATCATGAGGAATTTACCCCCCTCGGCTTTGCGCCTGTGCAGTTTTGATTCCAGCCCTGGACACTATCAATTTATAAGTGCTTTTTTTAAGCTTGAGATTCGAGATTCCGAAACTTTTTAAAGTTTGGATGGAGTAACGCATCACCTAGCCACAAAAAAGCCCCCTTCCGGGGGCTTCTTGTTTTGCGTGGTTTCAAATCTTAACGATTACAA
>NZ_DFTU01000104.1:8618-14107 GCF_002379485.1 Methylophaga sp. UBA4204
GTTTCAAATCTTAACGATTACAAATGTACATCGTTACTTCAAAACCGAAACGCATGTCTGAATATTCTGGTTTAGTCCACATGATAATCACCTCCAAGTTATTTCGTTAACTTACGATTGAAATGTTACGCTGACAGTTAAAAATGCCATAAGGTGATTTACTCATCCGGACTCAGGATTTTACTTTATGCATTTTCACAATAAACAACTGGGGTGAATATAATAATTTTGCGGTTTAGAGGGAAATCGAACGGACGGGGTTTGCCATTGTCCTAATCTGTAACAAGAGTTTTTTTATCAGGAGAGTACAAAATATGCTTAAAGCAACTTCGGCGTTTACACAAACGAGAAATATCGCCATTGCACTGACTATGTCTTTCGCGGCTGCCACGCTGTTTACAGCCTGTGGTAGCGATGACAGTTCTGACACGACACAAAACCAAGAAACGGGAATGAGCTCTGAAAATCAGAGCAATATGGACACGACTGAAAATATCACCCCGGCCCCATCAGAAACTGAAGTGGTCATTGAAGATGAACCTGCCGCTGAGCTTGATAAGACTGATAGCACCATGGCTACTGAAGAAACAGAAGTCAGTGGAACATCAGATGACGCAGCCGCTCAAGCCGATGAGCCAAAAAGTGAAGGAGCAGAAACGCATTTCGTAACTGCAGAGGGCCTGAAGTTTAATCCGCTGGTCGTCAAAATTAATTCTGGTGACTCTGTGTCTTGGCGCAACATGAGCACACATAACTCTGAATCAATAGATGGCTTGATTCCCGAAGGTGCCGAGAAATGGAACTCGCCGATGAGTGAAAATTATAAGCACACCTTCACAGAGGAAGGCATTTACGTCTATAAATGCACACCGCATATTGGTTCAGGTATGGGTGGAGTCATCATCGTAGGTGAACCAGTAAATCTCGAACAGATTAAAAATGCCGATGTCAGTGGCGGTGCTGGACGTCTGGTCAGAAAAGCAATATCTGAAGCAGAAAGTATGTAATTTCGGGCTCAGATAACTTGGCACCATAGCAAAAAGGCACTTATTTTAAGTGCCTTTTTTATATCTGATGACTCGTCCTGAAATAAGTCTACTGATCGGAAACGTATTTGGACAAGCTAAATCCAAGGCATCGGCATACCCAGAAAGATTGAGTGTTGGTCCTGGAATTGTCTGTTGTTGACCAAGTCAAAAAACCCTAGCTAGTCATAGACTTACTATATTTTGGATAAAGTTGAACTTTTTCAATAGCTCGTGCTCTGACGTTATTTACCTATATGGAATCGTTAAAATGCCCCTTAAAACCCGAAGACGTAGCGTATTAGAGCACGCCATAATTCATAGTCAGGATGAATTGGATCGACTGATCAAAGAATTAGATGCACAAGAGCAGCATGAGTTAGAAATGAGCCGTCGATTTGGAAGAAAACCAAGAAGAATGTCTGGAAAGTCAGCTCCTTTACTACTTGCAAAAGCTTTTCAGAATATTCAAAAGAAAAATTGAAACATAAAGTCAGCTTTAAACTTTATAGCAAGATTCCCAACTCACTATGTACAGAAGCAATGATTGTCATAAATTAATACAAAAAAACACTTAACATCCAGTAAGTTTTTAGGGGGTGGTAGTTGATACTGGTCCCGGTAATAAATAAAACAGGCACACATTCATGAGTGCTTTTTTTATGTCTGAAATTTGATATTTAAGAGTGTGATGTCGTGATTTCATCCCCAACACTCGCCCACAAAAAAGCCCCCTTTCGGAGGCTTCTTGTTTTGCGTTGTTTCAAATCTTAACGATTACAAATGTACATCGTTACTTCAAAACCGAAACGCATGTCTGAATATTCTGGTTTAGTCCACATGATAATCACCTCCCGGTTGTTTCATTAACTTACGAATCAAATATTACGCCTGCAGGTAAATTTTCCATAAGGGGATTTGCTTGTCTGTGCTCAGGATTTTGCTTAACTTAAATCAAGTACATTTGATTCATATACGACTACTCTATTTAACAGGCTTGCCAAAGAACGTTGAAGATTATTTGTAACGGATATTTTGCATAAAGACAGGCTTAATGGGTGTTTGGTTTCTTACACAAAATCATCAAACATAACACCGAAATTGAGCCCATACTGTGCATTAGTCCCCACTAGATAAGCGAAACGACACCCCGCCTATTTTCTACACATCATATTAGGGCTTGTTGATCTTTCATAACTGCCTTTTTTGTTTCTGAAAGCTAAACAGCCCCTTGTGATGCACCTGCAGCTTCCCGTTGCAGTTGCTGGCATCACATTCGAACGAGGAGATCGACATAGATATCAAAGAGTTCGGATTGGCAGCACGCATGCGACACGTCCTTCGAAATGAAAAGGACACGGAGTTGTTGCGCTCAGAATTATTAAGCATCGAACAACTCAAACGCCACGCGATGACCCTGGCTCAGGAACATCAAATTGATCCAAAACTCGATTCAGATAAATTGCTGCCTCGGTTAGCCGATAATTCGCGCGTTCTGCATGTTGCTTATGATGTTGTGACCAAAGCAGCCACCGCTGGGCAATCCATGGTGCCCGCCGAGTCGTGGTTACTGGATAATTTTTATCTTATCGAACAGCAAATTCTGCTGGCAAAAAATCATTTACCACGAGGCTACAGCCGGGAATTACCCAAGCTGGCCAACGGCTTGTCTGCTGGTTACCCACGGGTTTACGACCTGGCAATTGAATTGATTTCCCATATGGATGGCCGTCTAGACAGCGATAATGTCAGCCAGTTTATTGCTGCCTATCAAACGGTTGAGCCTTTAAAACTGGGCGAGTTGTGGGCGTTTCCAATTATGCTGCAATTGGCTTTACTAGAAAATTTACGCCGCGTTGCCGTACGTATTGCTCAACGTCGTGAAGAACGCGATGCCGCGATCACCTGGGCAGACCGCATGCTGGCGATGGCGGAAGATGATCCGAAAAAACTTATTCAGGTATTGGCTGAATTTGCCAATGCCGATGTACCGTTAACAGCTTCTTTTGTGGAAGAATTTTATGCCCGGCTTCAGGCGCAGGGCCCGGCCATGGCCTTTGTGCAAACCTGGGTTGAACACAGATTATTAGAACAGGGTGTCACGGCCACACAATTATCAGAATCATCAGGTCGTGTGGCGGCCGCCAATCAAATCTCCATTGCCAATAGTTTCAGTAGCCTACGCTTCATTGGCATTATGGACTGGAAACAGTATGTCGAATCCCTGAGTGTGGTTGAACAGGCATTAAAGCAAGGCGATCCGAACGTTTATCCAAGGCAGGATTTTGCAACACGTGACCGGTATCGGCATGTTGTCGAAGATATTGCCCGTAACAGCAGTTGTAGTGAGTTGGAAGTTGCCCAAGGCTGTATTCAACTCACAGCAGAGGCTGCCCGAACCGTCGGTGCAGATCATCGTAAAGCTCATATTGGTTATTATTTAATCGATGACGGTCGCACCCTGCTCGAACAGTCGGTGAACTGCGAAGTCTCGTGGAAGCTAAAAGCAAGACGCGTTATTAAACGTTCGAGATTATCGCTATACCTCGCACCGATAGTCATCCTGCCTATCGTGTCAACGCTATTGATTGTTAGCTGGCTTTTCCAGTTAAATGTTGCTGGCTGGCTGCTCGGATTATTGGCAATCCCACTTTTAATCAGTGTCTCAGCATTGATGATTCCACTAATTAATCACTTTATTACCTTAATACTGCCGCCACGTGTTTTACCCAGGCTGGATTTTTCTCAAGGCATTCCACAGCAACATCGCACCATGGTCATCGTGCCAACCTTACTAGCCAGCACCAAGGATGTGGATGAACTGATTGAAGCGATACAAATTCGCTATCTGGGTAACCGGGATGCCAATCTGTTTTTTGCCCTGCTAACTGATTTTCATGACGCAGCCACAGAAACCTTGCCAGAAGATGCCGCGATCATCAGCTATGCAACCAAGGCGATTGAGAGGCTGAATGATACCTACCGAAATGAAGATCGGCCGTGCATTTTTTACCTGTTTCATCGCCCACGCGTCTGGAATCCTTATGAAAAAATCTGGATGGGCTATGAACGTAAACGTGGCAAATTAGAACAATTCAATGCCAGGCTTCGTGGTGAGGCGTTAACTGCATTTTCGGCTATCGTCGGTGATACCGATATTTTAACGACTATACAATATGTCATTACCCTGGATACCGATACCCAGTTACCTCGTGACGCAGCGCATGCATTGATCGGTAATCTAGCACATCCACTGAACCGGCCGGTTTTTGATGAAAATGTCGGGCGGATTGTGGATGGCTATGCGATTTTGCAACCGCGAGCATCGATTAGTCTGGCCAGCGCCAACCAATCCCGCTTCAGTAAATTGTATTCTGGAGCATCAGGTATTGATCCCTACACCCGGGAAGTGTCGGATGTATATCAGGATATTTTTGGCGAAGGTTCATTTATCGGTAAAGGCATTTACGATGTCGATGCATTCCGGCAGGTGACCGAAGGCCGTTTACCCGAAAATCTGATCCTCAGCCATGACTTACTCGAAGGTGGCTACGCGCGATCAGCGCTAATTACCGATGTGGATTTAATTGAATCACATCCACCCAGTTATCCCATTGAAACCAGTCGCCGTCACCGCTGGATTCGTGGTGACTGGCAATTAGTCGGCTGGTTGTTACCCAACGTTTTATGTTCAAACCGGATGGATGACAGCTTAACGCCATGGCGCAAAAATCCTTTGTCTCTGTTATCAAAATGGAAACTGCTGGATAACCTGCGGCGCAGCCTGGTGGCGCCGTCATTATTGATTTTGTTAGTGATGGGGTGGTTATTTGCCACTGGAATAGTCTGGTTTTGGACCTTGCTGTTGCTGACAATCATATTGTTACCCACTCTGCTATTTTCGCTGATCTCGCTGGTGAAAAAGCCCAAACAAAGTGACTGGTTGTTGCATTTGAAAATGACGGTTCTATCCACTGATCGTCCGATAATGCAGGCATTGATGTCGCTGATATTTCTGCCATATGACGCACTGATAAACCTCAGTGCCATCGTGCAATCCGGCCTACGGATGTTGTTTACTAAACGTGGCTTATTAATCTGGCAACTTCCAAGCTATGCCCGTCGCAACAAATGTCAGACGCTAACGGATTATTTCCGAGAGATGTGGATTGCACCGCTGCTGGCAATTGTATTAACGCCGACGCTATTATCCATTCCGGCGATCAATCCTTTGTCTGTATTAGTGTTTTGCCTACCGGTTTTAGTGTTATGGCTGATATCACCGGTCATTGCCTGGTGGATCAGTCAACCAGCTGTTGAGAAGGCACAAGATTTAACACTGGAGCAGCAACAATTTCTGCGGATCGCAGCTCGCAAAACCTGGCGCTACTTTGATGACTTTGTCAGTGCTGAAGAGAATTGGTTACCACCTGACAATTTTCAGCAATATCCAGCGCCGCTAAT
>NZ_DFTU01000104.1:14203-19515 GCF_002379485.1 Methylophaga sp. UBA4204
CTCGCCAACCAATATGGGCATGTCATTGTTAGCCGATTTGGCGGCCAATGATTTTGGCTATATCACTATCAGTCAAAGTCTCGATCGCATCGACAAGACCCTAACCACGATGGAAAAGCTGGAACGCTATCGCGGGCATTTTTATAACTGGTACGACACTCGCACCTTAAAAGTACTGCCGCCGTATTATATTTCATCGGTCGATAGCGGCAATCTGGCGGGTAGTTTACTGACCTTGGCTGCGGGCCTCGCCGAATTCAATCATCAGCCTATTATTACCGCCAGCGCATTTGAAGGTCTTCTAGATACCTTTAAGGTATTCGTTGAGTCGCTTGATGCCGCAACCCAAAAGTCATTGGCCAGTGAAATTAACCGTCTGAATGAGGTTCTGAATTCATCTATCTCACGACAAACTGTTATATCAATCGACAAAACGGCCGATATTTTAGAGAACATCAAACATAGCAGTGAAGTCATTGCTGAAATGTTAGTGACAGATATTGATGAAGAAAGTCGCTACTGGATACAAGCTTTTAACTTGCAAGTCAGCGCCTTACTGGATTCGCATACTACGTTGCTGGCTGAGTCCTCTCCATCAGATCCGATGCCAACGCTGCATGTATTAGCGGCCAGTCAAAATGTACATGCTTTATCAAATCTGAACCGGATCGATGCGTTAATTCATCGCTGCCATACCGTAGCGATTATGGATTTTGGCTTTTTATATGATTCAAAAGCTGAATTATTAACCATTGGCTTTGATGTCACTGAACGTCGCCGGGATCTGGCGTGTTATGACTTGCTGGCTTCAGAAGCCAGACTGGCCAGCTTTATGTTGATCGCTCAAGGCCAGGTGCCTCAGAAACATTGGTTTGCTTTAGGACGCTTACTGACCAGCCATGGTGGTGATATCAGTTTGATCTCCTGGAGCGGCTCGATGTTTGAGTATCTGATGATGCAGTTAATCATGCCCAGTTATGCGGATACGTTACTGGATCATAGCTGCAAGGCGGCTGTATCACGCCAGATTCAATATGGCCGGCAACGATCGGTGCCGTGGGGTATTTCCGAATCGTGTTACAACACCACCGATCTTAATCAGGTCTATCAATACCGGGCGTTTGGCGTTCCAGGACTCGGATTCAAACGGGGCCTGGGCGAAGATTTAGTGATTGCACCCTATGCCACCGCGTTAGCGTTAATGGTGATGCCACGCGAAGCCTGTATGAATTTACAAGCCCTTGAAGAACAGGGTTTTTCAGACGATTACGGTTTTTATGAAGCGATTGATTACACACCGCTGAGGGTGCCGCGAAATAAGAGTTATGCCATTGTGCAATCATTTATGGCGCATCACCAGGGCATGAGTTTGCTGTCATTCGCCCATGTTTTATTAGATCAGCCGATGCAGCGGCGTTTTCTTTCCGATCCACAGATCCGGGCCACGGAGTTGTTACTTCAGGAACGGGTGCCAAAACAAAGTGCCACATTGCATCCACATGCTGCAGAAGTCAGTGCAACCGCCAAACCACCGACGGCTGATAGCCGCTCTATGATGCGTGTCTTCACGCATAACACGCAGATACCTGAAGTCCATTTACTGTCTAATGGTCATTATCACGTGATGGCAACGAATTCAGGTGGCAGTTACAGTCGATGGAATAATCTTGCGATTACCCGTTGGCGTGAAGATGTCACTGCCGATAACTGGGGCACCTTTATCTATTTGCGTGATATGGATAATGGCCAGTATTGGTCTACCACCTATCAACCGACATTACGCAAAGCCGATCATTACGAAGCGATTTTTGTTCAGGCGCGGGCCGAATACAGACGCCTGGATGCAGAAATTGAAGCACATACTGAAATCAGTGTTTCGCCAGAGGATGATGTTGAAATCCGGCGGGTTACCTTAACCAATCAGTCGGAAGTCCCGCGTCGTATAGAAGTCACCAGCTATGCCGAAGTGGTGTTGGCACAATTAACAGCCGATTTGGCTCATCGAGCATTCAGTAATCTGTTTGTGCAGACTGAAATTCTAGCGGACAAACAGGCGATTATTTGCACTCGACGTCCCCGGACAGCCGGTGAAAAAGTGCCATGGATGTTTCATTTAATGGCAGCACCCGGTGCAATCACTGATTTACCATCATTTGAAACAGATCGCTCTAAATTTATTGGCCGCGGAAGAACTGCCGTTAATCCGGTAGCACTCACTCACAGAGATTTAGATGAATCCGCCATACACCGTTTATCTGATACCGATGGACCAGTACTGGATCCTATTGTCGCTATTCGTCGCACGCTGATGCTATCACCCGATGTGTCGACAGTCGTACAGATTATTTCCGGTGTTGCTGAGAGTCGTGAAGCGGCTCTGACATTGGTAGACAAATATTGTGATCGGCATTTTGTTGATCGGGCGTTTGAAATGGCCTGGTTTCAAAGCCAGGAAGTATTACGTCATCTTAATATCAATGAAGCGGATGCCCAGATTTATGGCCGTTTAGCCAACTCGGTTATTTTCGGCAATAGATTACGCCGTATTGCACCAGAAATTATTGCCCGCAATCAGTTGGGACAATCACGATTATGGCGTTTTGCCATCTCGGGTGATTTACCCATTGTGTTGTTGCATATCGGTGATATCAATCGTATCGACCTGGTCAAACAGGCTCTGCAGGCCCATTCATACTGGCGCATGAAAGGTCTGGTTGCTGATCTGGTGATCATCAATGAAGATTTTTCCAACTACCGTGCTGAGCTTCAGGATCGCATTATGTCTCTGATTAATGCCGGCCCGGAAGCACAAGTGCTGGATAAACCGGGTGGTGTATTTTTACGCCGTTCCGATGAGCTGACCGAAGATGAGAGAGTGTTATTGCAGACCGTTGCTCGTCTGGTATTCAGCGATATTCATGACACCCTGATTGAACAAGTGGATCGTCGTGTTTCCGTTTCAAGCACATCAGATCAATTAACCACCACGGCAAAACCAGCCTTACTTCCGTCCAAGCCGCTGGAACCGCGTGATGGTATTTTCAAAAATGGCCTGGGGTGTTTCACACCCGATGGTCATGAATACGTTGTAAAACTTGAACCGGGTAAAACAACACCAGCCCCTTGGGTGAATGTGATTGCCAGTCCACATATCGGTACCGTGGTCAGTGAAAGTGGTGGCCCATATACCTGGGTGAAAAATGCTCATGAATTCCGACTCACGCCGTGGCTGAATGATCCGGTCAGTGACAGCAGTGGTGAAGCCATTTATATACGTGATGAAGCAACTGGTGAATTCTGGTCACCCACTCCGTTACCGGCACGAGGCCGTTCAGGTTATGTCTGCCGCCATGGTTTTGGTTATAGCGTGTTTGAGCATAACGAAGCTGAAATCACTTCTGAACTCACCACCTATGTAGCAATGGATGCTGCCGTAAAATTTGTAGTGGTAAAACTGACCAATCAGTCAAAACGTAGCCGAAATCTGTCATTAACCGGTTATTGGGAATTAGTGTTGGGTGAATGGCGGCATAGCAATCTAATGCATATTGTCACTGAAACTGAGCCACATTCGGGCGCTGTGTTTGGCCGTAATGCTTATAGCCGTGAATACGCAAACCAGATTGCGTTTGTGCATATCAGTGAACAGAAACAAACCATGACCGGCAATCGTACGGAATTTATTGGCCGTAATGGTTCGCTGGCAAATCCTGCGGCGATGGTAAAACAACAATTATCCGGTAATACCGGCGCGGGACTCGATCCCTGTGCGGCCATTCAAAGTAAATTTGAACTGGCGGCCGGTCAAACGCGTGAAGTGGTCTTTGTAGTTGGTTCGGCAACAAGTGTGCATGAAGCGAATCAGCTGATTCACCAATATGGTGGGCCCGTTGGCGCCAAACAGGCTCTGGAATCGGTTTGGGAATTCTGGAATCACACCCTGGGTACCATCAATGTCGACACCCCGGATCCGGCTTTGAATGTATTAGCCAATGGCTGGCTGGTTTATCAAACCATTTCCTGTCGTTTATGGGGACGTAGTGGCTATTATCAGTCGGGTGGTGCGTTTGGTTTCCGTGATCAATTACAGGACACCATGGCCTTAATTCATGCCACGCCCTGGCTGGCCCGTGAACAGATCCTGCTATGTGCTGGCAGACAATTTGTCAAAGGCGATGTCCAGCATTGGTGGCATCCGCCAAATGGTCAGGGTGTGCGAACGCATTTTTCTGATGATTATCTGTGGTTACCGTATGCCACCTGTCGTTATGTGATGACCACGGGTGATACCGGCATTCTTGATGAGCAGATTCATTTCCTCGAAGGCCGCGAATTAAGTGCTGATGAAGAAGCCTATTATGACCAGCCACAACGTTCGACTGAAATCGCCAGTGTTTATGAACATTGCGTCCGTGCACTCAAACATGGTTTACGCTTTGGAGCGCATCAATTGCCGCTGATGGGTTGCGGTGACTGGAATGACGGAATGAATCTGGTCGGGCAAGACGGCAAAGGCGAAAGCGTCTGGCTGGCATGGTTTTTATATGACAATTTGCAGCAGTTTGCACAGCTGGCAATCACGTTCAGTGATGCTGAGTTTGCTGATAAATGTCAGCAACAGGCTGAAATACTGCGTCATAACATTGAAGAAAATGCCTGGGATGGCGAATGGTATCAGCGCGCCTGGTTTGATGATGGCACGCCGTTGGGCTCTGCCAGCAATGATGAATGTCAGATAGATTCCATCAGTCAGAGTTGGTCGGTCTTATCCAAAGGCGGTGAATTAAACAGAACCATTCAAGCTATGAGTTCCGTGGATAAACGTCTGGTACGCCGCGATGCCCAGCTGATTCAGTTACTGGATCCACCGTTTGATAAATCTGATCTGGAACCGGGATATATTAAAGGTTACGTGCCAGGTGTTCGTGAAAACGGTGGCCAATATACTCATGCGGCTATCTGGACCACCATGGCATTTGCCGCGATGGGCGATAAAAAGCGTGCCTGGGAATTTTACGGCATGCTCAATCCTGTCAATCATGGTGATACAGCAGAAGCCATTGCTCGTTATAAAGTTGAGCCGTATGTAATGTGCGCCGATATTTATGGTGTGGTGCCGCATACCGGCCGCGGTGGCTGGACCTGGTATACCGGTGCAGCGGGCTGGATGTATCGGCTGACGGTAGAAACGTTATTAGGCCTCAATCTGGAAGATGGCCATCTCCGAATTGCTCCGTGTGTTCCAGACGACTGGCCATCGTTTAAGGTGCATTACCGTTACCATGAAACGCTGTATCACATCACGATAAATT
>NZ_DFTU01000015.1:0-326 GCF_002379485.1 Methylophaga sp. UBA4204
CGAGCACGGTCAGCAGCACAGTTGCCGACAGTATTCCGTCGGGACGGGCCGCATCGCCTCATCGACCGCCTCCAGTATGACCCAGTCTTCGTTCACATGCTTGCGCCCGTGGCTGCATTCGAACGAAAGCGCTAGGCACTCGGTGCAACCATAGTAATCGGCAATGCCGCATTTCAGAGAGGGGAAGGCACGCCCGACCCGCTCGCGCAAATCGTCCGAAAGTGTTTCACCACCGACACTGAAAAGCGCAGGCGCGATCCGCAGTCGCCCGGCCTCCTTTTCCCTGACGAGGATAGTGAGCATGCTGGGGTAGGTCACGATCCAGG
>NZ_DFTU01000015.1:429-886 GCF_002379485.1 Methylophaga sp. UBA4204
GGGATCGCATTGAGCTTGCCAACGAGCCGATCGATCGGCTGCTCGGCCTCGATGAAGTTCAATCCTAAGCCCCGCGCCAGTGCCGGATTTAGCCGGTGCACTAATTTGTTGAGCCCGTTTCCGGCGAAATGGCCGTTCCCTCCAGTGATCGTCACCCTGACGCCGAGCTTGCGGACGTCCCGGAGGAGCTTCCAATGGTAACGTTCGAAGCGGGCCATCATGATCCCAAAGTAATATTCCACGAACGATGAGGGCAGCACGATGACAGCCGGTTCGCCCGATGTCCCGGAGGTCTGGAAAACGGCAACGTCGTCGATGGGCACGCCAACCTTCCGGATGTCGCGGAGATGTTCGCGCGCCCTGTCGAGGGAAAGGGAACGAATTGTGAGCCAGTCGTCGAATTCCCTCATGAGATCGGGCTTGCGGGTCACCGGCAAATCGCGCAGTTCGACCTCCG
>NZ_DFTU01000015.1:984-3332 GCF_002379485.1 Methylophaga sp. UBA4204
CACGAGACGCCGCAGGTTTCGGAGCTGTTTGGCTTCAATCCGCTCCCGTCCGCCCCAGGCTGTCCAGAGCCCGTCGGTGAAGTAACCCAGTGTTCTGAGAAGGCTTAATCGCATAGGCTGCTCCGGATGCATCAAGAGAACCGAGTAAGGTCGAAAGCGGATGTTGTGCCGTTACGAAAAGTCATCCATGCCTTATAACAGTCTGTTAATGAGGTCTGCGACCTCATAATAATTATTAATGTGAATGGATCATAATTATTTTGCATATCCATCTGCCTTTGTTAAGTGATTGAAAATTAATCTCTTATAGCTGGTTAACTATAACCGAAAAAATTAATCGTGAATCATTAACGATTAATTATTGGTGATTTGGAGGAGATACTTGCTTTATCCCAATCACCACAACTACTCGTACCAGTTCACAGAATCATCAATCTCATTTGTATTTATGATTCTCCATCATTAAATTTAAGCTTCATTAAAATCTAAAATCGCAGGGAGCGAATCATGGCAATCAAGGACTGGCCGGCAGATGAACGGCCGCGTGAAAAACTGCTTCAATCAGGGGCCGCAGCATTATCGGATGCAGAGCTCTTGGCAATCTTTCTTCGAACTGGTGTGACCGGCATTTCGGCTGTCGATTTAGCTCGAAAACTACTTTCCGACTTTGGTGGTTTACGAGCTTTATTTGAAGCAGATCATCATAGCTTTTGTCAGCAGCATGGTTTGGGCACAGCGAAGTTTGTGCAGTTGCAAGCGGTGCTGGAGATGAGTCGGCGTCATCTTGAATCAACTCTGACTCGAGGTAATGCGTTTACTGATGCAGTCACTACCCGACTCTATCTGCAACGTCAGTTACGACATTTTCCACATGAAGTATTTGCCTGTCTGTTTCTCGATACCCGACATCGGTTAATCAGTTTTGAACCGTTATTTCGGGGCACGATTGATGGTGCCAGTGTGTATCCGCGTGAGGTGGTGAAGCATGCATTGAAGCACAATGCGGCGGCAGTGATTTTTGCTCATAACCACCCTTCCGGTGTGGCTGAACCGAGTCAGTCGGATATTCAGATCACCAAACGGTTACGCAGTGCTTTGGAGCTGGTGGATATTCGGGTGCTGGATCATATTATTGTTGGTGATGCTGAAACTACATCATTGGCTGAATTGGGGCATTGTTAAGCCCCATTTGTGGCTTTTGCCACACCATTAATGCATATCACCCATTTTTGTTGGCAATCAGATCGTTATGCTTTTGGTTTTTTAAAACCTAACCATTTATAAGACGTGACCCACATCATGACGATAAGCAAAACGCTCAAACCTCTTAGCATTGCTCTAGCTGTCATTTATGCTAATGGCGTATATGCCGAAACGCCCAATTTGCTGGATGATGCCAGCTTGAGTCTGGGCAGTATGGTGGTGTCTTCAGACAATATCGGTCCTCTGACTTCTCGTAATCTCTCTACATCGGTTGATGTATTAAGCCAGGATCGCATTGAAGATCAAAACGTGAATTACACCTGGCAGTTGTTTGATCAAATGCCCGGTGTGATGCTCACACAATATGGGATGGGTAATGAGTCCGGAAAAATCTCGTTTCGAGGCTTTAATGGTGAAGGTGAAATTAATGCCGTTAAATTGCTGATTGATGGCGTTCCGAGTAACCAGAATTCAGGAAACATGCCTTATCTGGAGTTACTGACGCCACTTGAAATTGAGAGTATTGAAGTCGTTCGAGGCACCAATGACCCGCGATACGGATTACATAATATTGCTGGCAATGCCGACATACTGACCCAACAAGGTGGCAACTATAACAAAGCGAGGGCCAGCTACGGCAGCTTTGACACACGTCATGTTCAATTTGTAAGTGGCCTTGAAAGCAACGGTTTTTCACAAAACTATGCCGTCAGTTATTTAGATTCAAATCGTTATCGTGATCATAGTGATATTGAAAAAAGCACGTTTTCAGGTAAATGGTTTTATACCCCGGAAAGCGGACGCGCTCAGATTGGTTTTATCGCCCGTCATGGTCAGGCCGATGCTGAAGAAGCAGGTTATTTAACCCGTTTTGAAGCCCGCGAAGATCCAGAACAATCTCGTCCTCACAATGCGCCTGATGGCGGGGATCGCTCGATGAATCAATTCAGTGCACATCTGGATGTTGATCTCAGCGATAACTTATTCTGGAATACCAAAGCCTATCTGAATCAACTTGATGAATATCGCTATGTGACCTTTGCCGCAGGTGGTAATCATAATGAACGCATCACCCAGGAAGATCATAAAGGCGCTTTAAGTACGTTAACCTGGAGGCCTGAAGTGAGCTGGGCGCATGAGTTCGC
>NZ_DFTU01000015.1:3438-5702 GCF_002379485.1 Methylophaga sp. UBA4204
ATGGGTGGATTGAGCGCCGAGTTTCAGGCCAATGAAAGCCGCCGTTATATTGTGGATGATTTTAGAAATCGTACCTCGCAGACACGGGATCAGAACTTTGACTTTGATATCTATGGCGGCTTTGTTCAGGCCATTTATAAACCGACTGAAAAGTTAAAACTGGTACCAGCTTATCGGGTGGATACCGTTCGCGGCAGCTTGAACGATGCTGGTGTGCATCGTGATATAAATGATTATGGCAATATCAGCCAGCCAAAATTCAGTGCGGTGTATTCGCTGACCGACCGCTATGCGGTTTATGGTAACTGGGGTAAAACGTTTCAAGTTGCTTCAGGTGCAGCCAGCTACCAGAAAAATGTTTTCTCCGAAGATTTGGATGCGTCTATTAACGAAGGCTGGGAGATCGGGCTAAAATTTACCCCAACTGATTGGCTAAATGGTCGTGTTGCACTCTGGGAACAGGTTGCCTCGGGAGAGTTCAAAACAAAGTTAGGTGATGCCAATAATGACAGTGAGAATATTGGTAAAACCGAACGTCGTGGGATCGATATTCAATTTAATGCACAAGCCACCGAAAAATTAGGGTTATGGTTTGCCGCTGCATTTCAGGATTCGGAAATACTTAAAGCTGGCTCAGATAAACCAGGTTCTAAAGGCAATGAAATTGATCATGTGCCGAACTATTTAATTGATGCCGGTATCGATTATCAGGCCAACCCCAAACTGAAACTGTCGAGCTGGGTCAGCGCACAAGATGAGTACTATCTGACTGTCGACAATGACACACGAAAATTTGGTCAGTATGTGTTGGTCAATGCTTCGGCCAGTTATGCGCTCACCAGCAAAGTAAAACTGGCAATGGAACTCAAAAATGTATTTGATCGCGATTATGAATACGTTTGGTTAAATACCGAAAGCATGCACTCCCCCGGCGATGGTCGTGCGGTGTATGGCTCGGTTCAGGTAGACTTTTAGGCCCACATGATTCGCTGTCGATATTTGGCAGCGAATCAATTACGTCATTCGGATAAAAGCCCACCATGAAAAACGCCCGCCGCATCTGGCTGAGCATTCATTTATATCTCGGTTTAAGTATCGGCGCCGTGCTGGTATTGCTGGGGTTGACTGGCAGTATTCTGGTGTTTTATCTGGACATCGATCAAATCCTCAATCCGCAAATGGAACCCACCAGCGTTCCTTACAAGATGCCAGCCCAACAGGATATTTTGGATGCCTTGCAACAAGCACATCCGACGCGCCAAAATTCCTGGCGAATCGAACAGCCGATGCATACAGACAGGCCAATTATGGCGCGTTATTACACCCCGATTGAATCAGTTGGTAAAAACTTCGCACCATTGATGCTGACAGTTGATCCGGTCACGTTGGAAGTTACCAGCTCCCGTTTATGGGGCGATTATGCAATGACTTGGATTTACGATTTGCATTACAGTCTGCTGCTGGAAAAACCTGGCAAAATCATTATCGGCATTATCGGGCTGATTTCTTTGATCTCGTTTATTTCAGGGATTTGGCTGTGGTGGCCGGGTTGGGCTGGCTTGAAACACGCATTAAAACCGCAGCTTCGCTCTGGCAAAGCTCGACTCAATTACGATCTACATGTGTTGTCGGGCAGCTATGGATTAGTGTTTTTGCTGATTTTAAGTCTGACCGGGGCAGCACTCGCTCTGCCTGATGAAACGGCCATATTGGTGAAGCCATTTTCACCGTTAACCATTGCACCGAAGATTGCATTAGACCATGGCGAAAGTGATGATCGAATTACGGCGGATCAGGCTGTTGAGATTGCCAAAAACCGGTTTCCTGACGCGGAATTACGTTGGATTGAAACGCCCGGATTAAATAACCAAAAAGCCTGGCGAATTGCGTTGTATCAAGAGGGAGAACCCAGTCGGCGCTTTCCCCGAACTCAGGTGTGGATTGATCCAATTAATGGGGAAATTTTAGGGATTCGTGATACTAAACAAGACACTGGTGGTGATGTATTCATGCACTGGTTACATCCATTGCATAACGGTGAAGTGTTTGGCATGACCGGCCGGATTCTGGTGTTTATTGCTGGCCTTTTACCGCTGATATTATTTGTGACCGGTTTGATCCGTTGGTCACAAAAGCGCCGGGCCCGGCGACTGTTGAACAGTCGCCATAAGGCTTAACGATTTAGTTAATCCGCATCAAAGGGTTTTTCTTTAAAGACTTTCTCACCGGTAATCATCGCTGAGGTCAGGCCATTACGTCTGCGT
>NZ_DFTU01000015.1:5871-6200 GCF_002379485.1 Methylophaga sp. UBA4204
TCATTACGTCTGCGTTTTTCTTCAACGATAACCGCGGCGATATGAATCACGATCGACAACATCAATAGATAAAACAAATAGGTATGCAGCGTGCGAAAAGGTTTCCGAAAATCGCGCATTTCCTGGTAGGCGATGGGGTCGACACCCTGTTTTTCATAGGGCTGAACAATCGCGATAGCCGCTTCATCCTCCGCGACCCAGGCTTTCATTTGAGAACCAAATGGGGCCATGTATAAGTCAGTACTTGCTAACATCAGGCCGGTGATGCCTTGGCCTATCATCAACAGAAACATCACTAAAATGCTCCAGCGACCTAATGGATTGTGCCC
>NZ_DFTU01000083.1:0-2565 GCF_002379485.1 Methylophaga sp. UBA4204
CAAACACTGGGCAAAACTTCAAAACAGTTTTACTGGATTAGCACTGCCATTGTCGTTTTACTAGTGGTGGGATTTGCTATTGTCCCGATTCTGGCCTATTGGAAAGCATAAATGACTGAAGAACAACCATTAGACAGCTTTTCCCCAAAAGGTCCATTGGAACAACGTTGGACTCAGCATAAATACAATCTGCGGGTAGTCAGTCCGGCTAATCGAAAACGATATCGAGTAATTGTGGTCGGCACCGGTCTGGCTGGTGCTTCTGCTGCAGCATCATTGGCAGAAATGGGTTATCAGGTGAAAACCTTCTGCTATCAGGACAGTCCTCGCCGAGCGCATAGTATTGCTGCTCAGGGGGGGATTAACGCCGCTAAGAATTACCATAATGATGGTGACAGTGTCTGGCGTCTGTTTTACGACATGATCAAAGGTGGCGATTTTCGTGCCCGCGAATCCAATGTATTCCGACTGGCAGAACTGAGCACGTCGATTATTGATCAGGCTGTAGCGCAAGGGGTGCCGTTTGCCCGTGAATACAGCGGCTATCTTGCCAATCGTTCGTTTGGTGGAGCGCAGGTATCCAGAACCTTTTATGCACGAGGTCAAACCGGTCAGCAGTTATTACTCGGTGCTTATCAGGCGATGAGCCGGCAGGTAGCTGAAGGGCATATTGAGCATTTTTCCCGCTGTGAAATGCACGATTTAATCAAAATTGACGGCAAGGCCAAAGGTATCGTGGTCAGGGATTTATTGACCGGTGAATTAAGTTCACATCTGGCGGACTGTGTGGTGCTCTGCACAGGTGGTTATGGTAATGCCTTTTACCTGTCGACCAATGCCAAGGGCTGTAATACCTCTGCTATCTGGCGAGCACATAAGCATGGAGCATTATTTGCCAATCCCTGTTTTACCCAGATTCATCCCACCTGTATTCCACAACATGGTGAATTGCAATCCAAGCTGACCTTGATGAGTGAATCTTTACGTAACGATGGCCGCATCTGGGCACCCAAAAATCCGGCAGACTGTGGTCGTGACCCGCGTGAAATTCCGGAACAGGATCGGGACTATTTTCTGGAACGCATGTATCCGGCCTTTGGCAATCTGGTACCACGCGATATTGCTTCGCGGGCGGTCAAACATATTTGTGATGATGGCCGTGGTGTCGGTCATGAAATTAATGGGCAGAAGCTGGGGGTCTATCTGGATTTTGCCGATGCCATTAAAGAACAGGGTGCTGACGTAATCAATGAAAAATACGGCAATCTGTTTGATATGTATCAGCGAATTACTTCTGAAGACCCAACTCAACAGCCGATGCGAATATATCCTGCCGTGCATTACACCATGGGAGGATTGTGGGTGGACTATAATCTGATGACCTCTGTAGATGGATTGTTTGCCGGCGGCGAAGCCAACTTTTCCGATCATGGTGCCAATCGACTTGGAGCCAGTGCATTGATGCAGGGGTTGGCAGATGGCTATTTTATTCTACCAACCACGGTGTCCGATTATCTTGCTCGACAAACACCATTGGAAGATAAAGATTATCCAGAAGTGCAGCAGGCCATGAACTATTCGCAATCGCGACTGGACAGACTGTTGAATGCGCCTGAACCAAAACAGACGCCAGACTATTTTCATCGTCGTCTGGGCAAGATTTTATGGGATCACTGCGGCATGGCACGCAATGAATTTGACTTGAAACAGGCCATTGAAGATATCCAGCAACTGCGTGAACAATTCTGGCGGGAAATCAAAGTCAGTGGCAATGACAAACAGCTTAATCAGACGCTGGAAAGAGCCGGTCGGGTTGCCGATTTTATGGAACTTGGCGAATTAATGTGTATTGATGCATTAAGCCGTGAAGAGTCGTGTGGTTGCCATGCTCGGGTCGAACATTTAACCGCTAACGGTGAAGTACAACGACACGACAACGATTTTGGTTTTGTTTCTGCCTGGCAGTTCACCGGTGATGTGGTTCAGCCGAAGCTGGTAAAAGAACCGCTGCATTTCGATTTTGTCAGTCCTGGGATTCGCAACTACCAATGAAATTTATCCTGCATATATGGCGTCAGGCCAATCCCCAAGCCAAAGGTTTTTTTGAAAAACATGAATTGGAAGTGGAAGCTGAATCTTCTTTTCTGGAAATGCTTGATGCCCTCAATGAGCGTCTGATCACTCTTGGTAAAGAAGCTATTGTTTTTGATCATGACTGTCGTGAAGGCATTTGTGGCAGTTGTAGTCTGGTGATTAATGGCGAACCTCATGGTCGGCACCGGGCGACGACCACCTGTCAGCAATATATGCGTGACTATCAGGATCAAAACGAATTATGGATTGAGCCCTGGCGGGCAACGGCATTTCCGGTGATTAAAGATTTGATGGTCGATCGCAGTGCGTTTGATCGTATTATTCAGGCGGGTGGTTATATACCGGTAAGAACCGGTGCAGCACCAGAGGCCAATACCCAGCCAGTGGCCAAGCCGGTAGCAGATAAAGCCTTTGATGCAGCTACCTGTATTGGCTGTGGCGCCTGCGTTGCGGTTTGTCCGAATGCATCAG
>NZ_DFTU01000039.1:0-236 GCF_002379485.1 Methylophaga sp. UBA4204
AATCACAACCTCACTATAGAAACTTTGGATTACAACAAATAATGATGAATCAATCACTAACGCCAAAACAAATTGTTCACGAATTAGATAAACACATTATCGGACAGCACGAAGCCAAAAAAGCCGTTGCGATCGCCTTACGTAATCGTTGGCGTCGACAACAGCTTGATGCGACTTTACAACAAGAAGTGACGCCTAAAAATATCTTGATGATTGGTCCAACCGGTGTGGGTAAA
>NZ_DFTU01000039.1:318-8220 GCF_002379485.1 Methylophaga sp. UBA4204
GGTCCAACCGGTGTGGGTAAAACTGAAATCGCCAGAAGACTGGCTTCCTTGGTAAACGCTCCATTTATTAAAGTTGAAGCGACTAAATTTACCGAGGTCGGTTATGTCGGTCGTGATGTTGAATCAATTATTCGTGATCTAGCCGAAAGCGCGATGAAAATGTTGCGTGAAACTGCCATTAATGATGCCAAACCGCTTGCCATTGATGCGGCAGAAGAACGTATTCTTGATTCATTGCTGACACCTGCCCGCGGCACATTGACCGAAGAAGAATCAAATACCCGACAAAAATTCCGCAAAATGCTGCGTGAAGGCAAACTTGATGATCGGGAAATTGAACTGGAACTGGCACAACATCAGATGGGTGTTGAAATCATGACACCACCGGGAATGGAGGAACTCACCAGCCAGTTACAGGATATGTTCCAAAGTATGGGTAACCAACGCAAGTCAACCCGAAAACTGACCGTGGCCAAAGCTATGCGTTTAATCAGTGAAGAAGAAGCTGCCAAGCTGATTAACGAAGAAGATTTAAAAGCTGAGGTTATTAACCGTGTCGAACAAAATGGCATCGTTTTTCTCGATGAAATAGACAAGATTACTCATCGTGGTGAAGGCGCCGGCAGTGGTGCCGATGTCTCACGCGCAGGTGTGCAACGTGATTTATTACCTTTGGTGGAAGGCAGTACGGTTTCAACCAAATATGGCATGTTGAAAACGGATCATATTCTGTTTATTGCCTCTGGTGCTTTTCATTTGAGCAAGCCTTCAGACTTGATCCCGGAATTGCAGGGTCGTTTACCCATCAGAGTCGAGCTCAATGCGCTGACAACAGAAGATTTTGTCAGAATTCTGACCGAACCGGATGCCTCGCTTACTGAACAATACTCAGCTTTAATGGGTACTGAATCTGTTGATTTGAGTTTTACAGCTGATGGTATCAAACGTATCGCCGAGCTTGCCTGGCAAGTAAATGAAAAGACCGAGAATATTGGTGCCCGTCGTCTGCATACCCTGCTGGAAAGGTTGTTGGAAGATATTTCCTATGAAGCGGGTGAAGAATCTCAACAAAAATTTATCATTGATGAAGATTATGTCAGTCAACAGCTGTCAGAGCTGGTGCAGGACGAAGATTTGTCACGCTATATTCTTTAAGGACTTTTATGAGCCAGGCACCATTGCCAAGCGAAATTCAACTACATAAGCATTCCCGTAAACTGGAACTAGTCTACGGGGTTGACCATTATTTGCTATCAGCAGAATTCCTGCGAGTGCACTCCCCTTCTGCCGAAGTCCAGGGGCATGGTCCAGGTCAAGAAGTGCTTCAGGTGCAAAAAGAAAAAGTGGGCATCAGTAATATTGAACCAGTTGGCCATTATGCCATCAAAATTTATTTCGATGATGGTCATGACAGCGGTCTGTTCAGCTGGGAATATCTTTATGAACTCTCGATTAATCAAGATGAATACTGGCAAACCTATCTGGAAAAATTAATGGCTGAAGGATACGAGCGTCAACAAGACGCCTGAGGGAATTATGGAAGACAACAACACTACCCATTTTGGCTTCAAGCAAGTTCCTACTGAGGAAAAAGCTAAACATGTCGCCGAGGTATTTCATTCTGTCGCCGGTCGATACGATTTAATGAATGATTTGATGTCAATAGGGATTCATCGGCTTTGGAAACGTTTTACTTTACATAACAGTAATGTGCGCCGCGGTGCCAAAGTCCTGGATATTGCCGGTGGAACGGGTGATCTGACGGCAAAGTTCGCCGATATGGTTGGGCCAACCGGTAAAGTGGTGTTGGCAGATATTAATGCCTCCATGCTGAATGTTGGTCGTGATCGGCTTACCGATCTAGGTAAAGCCGGTAATATTGAATATGTTCAGGCCAATGCTGAAGCGTTGCCTTTTCCTGATAATACATTTGACTGTATCACCATTGCTTTTGGTCTGCGCAATGTCACGGACAAAGACAAAGCGCTTGCTTCAATGTTGCGGGTACTTAAACCAGGCGGAAAATTAATGATTCTGGAGTTTTCCCAACCTGTCAGCTGGTTAACTCCACTCTACGATACCTACTCGTTCAAAGTATTACCGGCGTTGGGCAAACTGTTTACCAATGATGCTGAAAGTTATCGCTATCTGGCTGAATCGATTCGCATGCACCCGGATCAGTCCAGCCTTAAAAAAATGATGGAAGATGCCGGTTTTGAACGCGTTGACTTCATCAATATGTCTGCGGGCATTGTGGCGTTGCATAGTGGTTATAAATTTTAAATCATGAGTTTATTGTTAAAGTCGCTTGAAATAGCACTAAATCATGCTTTGCGTTTTGATATGGAAAGTCATGAAAAGCTTCAGCATTTTGCCAATCGTAGTATTCGAATTGATATTACCAATCTGAATATTGCCGTTATCGTCAGATTTACCGATGATCGGATTCTGCTAGAAGCAGCCGAAGAACATGTCGCGGATTTAATGATCAAAGCAGATAGCTTTGCCTTGCTGAAACTAGTACAGCAACCGGACAGCTTGTTTTCCAATCAGATTCAAATCCGTGGAGATGTCCAGTTTGCCAAACAGTTACAGGACTGGCAGCAACACTTTGATTTCGACTGGGAGCAACAACTTGCCAGAGTTACCGGTGATACCTTGGCTTATCCGCTGGCTCAGAGACTTCGACGTGGTTTTGACTGGTTAAATTACAATCGCTCAGAATTTGAGCAAAGTTTGGCCGAATATCTACGAGAAGAAAGTCAGTATTTGCCGGATAAATCGCAAACAGAGCGGTTTATGCAAAATGTGGATCTGCTTCGTGCCGATACCGAACGACTGGAAGCCCGAATAAAAAGACTGCAAAACCTTATCGAGAAAAAAACATGAAGCTCAGTCAGTTCGGACGTTTATTGCAAATAAATCATGTGCTTGGTCGCCATCGTCTCGACGAATTGATTCTGGCCATACACTTTTTCCGGCCTTATCGTTTCCTCAGCTGGTTTTCACCCTATCGCTGGCGTCATAAAGCTGACTTGCCCAGAGGGGAGCGAATTCGTCTCGCGTTGCAGGATTTAGGACCGATTTTTGTCAAGTTTGGTCAAATCCTGTCTACCCGCCGAGATTTATTACCTGAAGATATCGCCGATTCATTGGCAAAACTGCAGGATCAGGTTGCGCCCTTCCCTAATGATGTGGCGTTAGCTCTAATCCATGCTGCTTATGAAGAAGGCGAACCGGAACGTATTTTCAGTCATATTGAAGCTGAACCATTGGCCTCTGCATCAATCGCGCAGGTACATGCCGCGACCTTAACTGATGGTAAACAGGTCATTCTCAAACTGGTACGCCCGGGAATTGAGAAAGTAATTCGTCGCGATGTTGACCTGCTTTATACCCTTGCCGGCCTGGCTGAAAAATACTGGTCAGAAGGCAAACGCCTGCGTCCCCGTGAGGTGGTTGCTGAGCTGGAAAAAAACCTGTTTGATGAGTTAGATATGCTGCGTGAAGCAGCCTCAGCATCGCAATTGAAACGGCATTTTGCTGATGAAAGGTTGTTGTACGTTCCGGAAGTTTACTGGTCACTGACCAGACCGAACCTGTTAGTACAGGAACGGGTATTTGGCGCACCAATCAGCAATATAGCGTTATTAAAACAACATAATATCGATTTAGAACTGCTGGCGACAATCGGTGTGGAAATTTTCTTCACCCAGGTCTTCAGACACAGCTTCTTTCATGCCGATATGCATCCGGGCAATATTCTGGTCGATGTCAGCAATCCACAATTGCCGCGTTATATCGCCATTGATTTTGGCATTATGGGTACGCTGTCGCCGGATGATCAACGTTATCTGGCTGAGAACTTTCTGGCATTTTTCAATCATGATTATCGCCGTGTTGCTGAGCTTCATATCCAATCCGGATGGGTACCGGCAGAAACCCGAATGGATGAATTTGAATCGGCTATTCGCAGTGTTTGCGAGCCTATTTTTGCCCGTCCACTGAAAGAAATTTCATTTGGGCAGTTATTGTTAAGACTTTTCCAAACTGCCCGACGCTTTAATATGCAGATCCAGCCGCAACTGGTTTTACTACAAAAAACACTGCTGAACATTGAAGGTTTGGGACGTGACCTGTATCCCGACCTGGATTTATGGCAAACCGCCAAGCCAATTCTGGAACAATGGATGAAAGAAAAGCTGGGTTGGCAGGCGGCCGTTAAATCACTGCAGAAAGAAGTACCAACCTGGGCAGAGACATTACCGACCTTGCCCCGAATGCTGCATGACCTGACCAAACAAGCTCAAGCGGGTCAATTGCATATGCAATTATCGTCTAAGGATTTGGACAAGATCCGTCAGGAAGTACGCCATTCCAGCTACCGTACGGCCACAGCCGTCAGTGGCGCCGCCTTTATTGTGGGTGCAGCTATTATCAAAGGTCTGGATGGCTATTCAGCCAATATGCTGGCTGGCATGCCCGTACTTAGTTGGGTTCTGGGACTTTGGGGTGGCTTAATGCTTTATTTCAGTCTGCGGCGTTCCGGCTAATCAGAACAAGCCACTGATAACACCTTTATCATCAATATCAATGCGTTCTGCTGCAGGAATTTTCGGCAGGCCGGGCATGGTCATCACATCACCGCAAAGCACGACTATAAATCCTGCACCTCTCGACAAACGAACATCACGAATGGTCAGAGTGTGCTGCTCTGGGGCTCCGCGTAAACCAGGGTCACTACTGAATGAGTAAGGCGTTTTTGCCATGCATACCGGTAAATCTCCATGCAATGATTGAAATTCGCCGAGTTTTTTCATTACTTTTTTATCAGCGATCACCTCATTTGCCCCATACAACCGCATGGCGACAGCATTAATTTTTTCCCATAACGTCTCGCTGTCGCTATACAGCAATTTACATTTTCCAGGTTGCTGTAACTTTTCAACTACCGTCTGAGCTAATAACTCGGCTCCCGCTCCACCTTCAGCCCAATGACGGGCTAAAATGGCAGTTGCCCCCATGGACTCAACAGCATCCTTAATCAACGCAACTTCCGCATCACTGTCCTGAATAAAGTGATTTATTGCTACCACGCATTCCAGACCAAACTCGTTTTGTAAATTATGTAAATGCTTACGCAGATTGGTTAGTCCCGATTCAAGCGCCGTTAGATTCTCAGCAGCCAAATCCGGTACATTAACACCGCCATGGTATTTCAATGCCTTAACCGTCGCGACAACTACCGCAAGATCAGGACGAATACCGGCTTTCCGACATTTAATATTAAGAAATTTTTCCGCCCCCAAGTCAGCACCAAAGCCAGCTTCAGTCACCACATAATCGCTAAGCTTTAATGCCATTTTGGTCGCGATAACCGAATTGCAGCCATGCGCAATATTGGCAAAAGGCCCACCATGAACAAACGCAGGATTATTTTCCAGAGTCTGCACCAGATTCGGTTTAATGGCTTCTTTAAGTAAAGCTGTCATAGCACCCTGAGCGTTTAGATCATTGGCATATCTTGGTGTGCCATCAATTGAATATCCAATCAGAATATCACCAAGCCTTTGTTTTAACTCGGTTAATGACGCTGCCAGACAAAATATTGCCATGACTTCTGAGGCGACCACAATATCAAAGCGATCCTCGCGAACAAAGCCATTTGCAGGCCCCCCCATCCCTATCGTGATCTGACGTAAGGCCCGGTCATTCATATCCACAACCCGCTGCCAGGTAATTTTACGGGTATCCAGCTGCAGGCTATTGCCATGGTGAATATGATTATCAATCATTGCTGCTAACAGGTTATGTGCTGCTGCGATCGCATGAAGATCACCGGTAAAGTGCAGATTGATATCTTCCATTGGAACTACCTGCGAATAACCGCCACCGGCAGCTCCTCCTTTTAACCCAAAGCAAGGACCCATTGAGGGTTCGCGAACACAGACGGTGGCTTTTTTGCCAATGCGGTTCAACGCATCACTGAGACCAATAGTCGTGGTGGTTTTACCCTCACCGGCAGGAGTCGGGCTAATGGCTGTAACCAGAATCAATTTGCCATCTGGTTTTGTCGCCAGATCATCCATTACCTGCAGAGAAACCTTGGCTTTATAACGTCCATAGCTATCCAGATCATCCACCTGCAATCCTAATTTTTGCGTGGCGATATCCGTTATATTCTGCATTGTTGCCTGTTGGGCGATTTCAATATCTGACATGCTATTATCCGAATTTTGACTCTGCGGGCATTATACGCGAGTTAGTATATGGCTCAGTATCTTGGCCGATAATTACTCGCCCCAGCGTGGCATCAATTGATGTTTTATGGAGGCTTGATCGAGAATTCTGGCCACCACGAAATCGACAACGTCTTCAAGTGTCTGCGGTCGGAAATAAAAACCGGGATTAGGCGGCATAATACAAACACCCAGCCGGGAGAGTTTCAGCATATTCTCCAAATGGATGGGCGAAAAAGGAGCCTCACGGGGGACAACGATCAATTTACGTTGCTCTTTAATCATTACATCAGCGGCACGATTAATCAGATTATCGCTGCCGCCACAGGCAATGGCCGACAAGGTTCCCATGGTACACGGGCAGACAATCATCGTGGGCACTGAATGCGATCCGCTGGCAAGTGGCGATGACCATTGCTGCTCGCCATACAGTTTTATCTGTCCGGCCTGGCAACTAAATTGTTTTTCCAGTACTTTAGTGGCATCTGCTGCACGTGAGGGTAGTTTCCAGTCCAGCTCATCGGCTAATACAATTCGACCAGCAGCAGAAATCATCAGATGCACGGTGATTCCCTGCAATAACAACTGCTCTAGTAAACGTTTGGCATAGGGAGCACCCGATGCACCGGTAATGGCCAGCGCAACTTGTTTTGAATCAGTCATTGTTCAACGCATCCAGGATTTTTTGATGAATGCCGCCAAAACCGCCATTGCTCATCACCACAATATGGTCGCCTGATTTACTTTGATTAACCAATTGCTCGACGACATCATCAATGTTTCGAAGCAGTACCGAGCCATCGCCGAGTTGTTGCTGAATGTTATCTAACGACCAGGTTAACTGTGGATCCTGATAGAGAATGACCATATCAGCCGCGTTTAGTGATGCAGCTAAGGTATGCTCATGCACGCCCATTTTCATCGTATTGGAACGCGGTTCCAATACGGCAATCAATCGCTGTTGACCTATGTTGGCCCTTAACCCTTGCAAGGTGGTAGCAATCGCCGTGGGATGATGGGCAAAATCATCATATACTTTGATTCCCCGACATTCACCTCGTAGCTCAAGGCGACGCTTAACACCTTTAAACTGGTTCAATGCTTCACAGGCATGCTCCACAGTCACACCAACATGATGCGCGGCCGCAATAGCTGCCAGAGCATTATTAACATTATGCTGACCAAGTAAAGACCAATCCACTTTGCCGGTATTTTGGTTGTGTTGCACCGTAAAGCTATGTCCATCTTCTGCCGTTTCAGCTAATTGCCAGTCAGCCTGTACATCATTCAAGGTTTGTCTTGGTGTCCAGCAACCACGCTCCAGCGTCTGTTCTATTGCAGGGATAGCGTGCGGCGTAATCACCAAACCTTCAGCCGGAACAGTACGAATTAAATGATGAAACTGCGTTTGAATGGCAGCCAGATCAGCAAAGATATCAGCGTGATCAAATTCCAGATTATTAATGACTAAAGTACGCGGGTGGTAATGAATAAATTTGCTGCGTTTATCAAAAAATGCCGTGTCATATTCATCGGCTTCGATCACAAAGAAAGGGGTATTTCCAATCGCAGCAGACTGACCAAAATTACCGGGTACTCCACCGATCAAAAAACCAGGTTGCATACCAGCATATTCCAGAATCCAGGCCAGCATACTGCTGGT
>NZ_DFTU01000039.1:8293-8559 GCF_002379485.1 Methylophaga sp. UBA4204
ATCCAGGCCAGCATACTGCTGGTCGTGGTTTTACCGTGAGTCCCGGATACCGCTAGCACCCACCGATTAAGCAGAATGTTTTCTGCCAACCATTGTGGTCCGGAGATATAAGGTAAATTACGGTTCAGCACATATTCTACGGCAGGATTGCCACGAGACATCGCATTACCCATAACCACCATATCGGGAGCCGGTTGCAAATGCTCCGGCAAATATCCCTGCATGACGTCGATTCCTGCGGCGGCTAATTGATCGCTCATTGGCGG
>NZ_DFTU01000023.1:0-3645 GCF_002379485.1 Methylophaga sp. UBA4204
AAAAAAAGAGCCCATCCAATCGGATGGGCTCTTTTTTTTGTCTTGAAGGTTTGCATTATCCTGCCTGAGCATGTGAACAACCAATGTGGCCGCTAATTACTCCTGCATTAGCGGCATACCGTCCATCCATGGACATAAAAAAAGCCTAGGACAAACCATAATCTTTAGGTATTGCCCTAGGCGGTGTTAGCTTAATGACGTTAATATTTATCTGATTAACAGCATGTCTCACTTACTTAGTAATGGAATGGTTAGCCAGTGAAATATTAGTTACTCACCAAAGGGTGATGTCACATCTTGAGGTACACTAATCGCAAAAATCTTGCGTACTGTTTGTTCCGTCTTCCAAGTACCTTTAAATCCCGCCTTTACCAGAAAACTATCACCGGCTTTATAGGTTACAGACTCGCCATCATCATCCTTCAATGTGGCCTTGCCTTCGAACATGTGAACCATTTCATCAGCATTATAGGTTACCCGATAGGTACCGGGCGTTGCTTCCCAAAAACCCGTCAATAACTTACCGTCTTCTGAGACATGTTCAAGCCAGGTCGTCATCGTTGGCGCTCCTTCAAATGGGACCCAACCCTCAAGGTCTGAAGTGATAGGTGCAACGCTGGGCGCTGAGAAGTTTCCAAAAGTGATCGTTTTCATGTCCGTACTCCAAGCATTTAAGCAAAAGATTTAAGTTTCGCAATAAAGTACTGTCAGTTTAAATCCATATTAAGTGGTAATCATAAATGGTAATAGACAATCGCCAGGATGATTATAAAGTTCCTTCAGGTTTCAATATAAGCTGGGTAAAAGCCGTTCTAAGTTTATACAGACTGATAGTTATCTGTTTCAAAACGAGGTGTGCATAAGGCGAGAAACACAAGATCTTCGTTGCAGATATTAGTAATTCTTTGACGGGTACAAGCCGGGATGATCACCACATCTCCCATTTGAACATTTTGTGGGGCCATATCACCGATCTCTACAACACCCTTACCTTCAAGAATTACATAGCGTTCAGTTGTTTCCTTTAACTGATGCCACTGGGTGGTAACCCCTGGTTCCACTCTGGCACGAGCAATGGAAAGTTCAGAATCTTCCAGGTGGTTGGAAAGTTCATTGATATAACATCCTTCAACAAAAAAGTATTCATTATTAGTCTGAAATCGTTTAATTTGTGGTTTCATAATTGAACTGGAATCCTTTTGGTTAAATAAGTTGTTTGTATAGTAGGAAACTACAAAATAAGAATTTGGCATCCTCTATGCAGAATTTTTCATGTCACCCTTAAAGGAGGTGTTCCATGAAAATGTTCATGCTGCTATTTGTCCTTTCATTTACCGTGCAAGCCAATGACATATCATCCTGGAATCGTCTGATTCTGTCTGGTGGTTCACATATCATGATCGGCTTTGTTCCTCCTGATTTAAAGCAGGCCGAAGTGCTGAATATTTTTATTGAAGGGGATGGTGAACCTGGTGTTGCATTAAGACTAGCGCAGGAGACCGGAGGTAATAGTGTCTATATAGGGCGTCCCTGCCAATATCTCAAAGCTACCCGATTTAATTCCTGTAATCGTGAACTATGGACATCACACCGCTATTCTCAAGCCGTAGTGGATTCGATGGATAAGGCTATTTCTGCATTGAAACAGCAGTATCAATCAAGTCAAATTCGACTTGTAGGCTATTCTGGTGGTGGGGCTATCGCCTCAATTATTGCATCAAAAAGGAGCGATGTTGCACTATTATTGACCGTGGCAGGTAATCTGGATCATAAATGGTGGACTGAGTTTAATGATTCAGCACCACTGTCTGGCTCTTTAAACCCAATTGATTACAGCGCAGCATTAGAGGCTGTACCTCAAGTACATCTGATAGGTGATCATGATTTTGTGGTACCCGGCTCGGTATTAATGTCTTATCTGTCAAAATTTAAAACGCGTGACAAAGTAAAAAGCTATCTGGTGGGAGGAGCGGATCACACTTGCTGTTGGTCAATGGCTGTAGCTGCAGTACTGCCTGAATAAATTCAAATGGCTGACTAGCCTAAGCTGCTCAGCCATTCATCATCTGAACCTTCATTCATTCCTTCGAACAAATAAGTGGATAAGTAGCGTTCTCCAGTATCAGGAAGCATAGCCAGAATAACCGAACCATCGGCTGCATTCTCAGCGACTTTCATTGCTGCTGCAACGGTGCCGCCACAAGATAATCCGCAGAAGATACCTTCTTCACTGGCTAATCGTAATGCCCAGTTTTTGGATTCCTCATCAGTAACTTGATATAGCTCATCGTAAACATCACGGTTTAAAACATCTGGAATAAAATCCGGAGTCCACCCCTGAATCTTATGTGGATGCCAGTCATCCCCAGCCAGCATGGAAGCTGCAGCAGGTTCTGTTGCAACAATTTTGGTATCTGGTCTGGCAAGTTTAATCATTTCCCCGGCGCCGGTTAATGTACCGCCAGTGCCCCAACCCGAGACCCAATAATCGAGTTGTTTACCTGCGAAGTCACGTAGGATTTCAGGGCCGGTAGTATTTCGATGAAAAGCGGGATTGGCAGGATTTTCAAATTGTCGAGCTAGGAACCAGCCATGTTTCTCAGCGAGTTCCTCTGCTTTTTTAACCATGCCAGTGCCTTTTTCAGCTGCCGGAGTAAGAATTACCTTGGCTCCCATAGCTCGCATGATTTTACGACGTTCAACCGAGAAGGTTTCGACCATGGTGGCAACAAAAGGATATCCTTTCGCTGCACAGACCATTGCTAAAGCAATACCTGTATTACCTGAAGTAGCTTCAATAACTGTTTGACCGGGTTTTAATACTCCACGTTTTTCAGCATCATCGATAACTGCAAATGCCAGTCGATCTTTTACAGAAGCCATCGGATTGAAGGCTTCGACCTTAACGTACATTTCGACGTGATTGGGGGCTATGTTGTTTAGACGAACAATAGGGGTATTACCGATTGTGTCGAGTATGCTGTTATAAATCATAAAAACTCAGTCGATTTGATTGGAATAAACCAAGCTTACACTAAATTGCTTATGCAAAAAAATCCTGCAGCAAAATCAGTCGTGAATAGTTTAAAACTGTCGGATAGCGGTTGTTTAAAAGGAAAGTTATCTATCGGTCAGGAAACACTGTTACTGACATGAATATTTTGTTTTGTAGATTGCTTTGCTGGTTGCTTGCTATCAGGATTGGACGTCAGCTCAAGTGCTTTAAGAATATTCTGTCTGGTAATTGATCCGACTAAACGATTTTCTTTAATCACGGGCAAACACTTGTAGGCAGTTTTTAAAAACTTTTCAGCGACCTCAATGATTGATGCTTCAAAATCTATGGTCTCAACCTGATTATGCATATACTCTTCAACTTTTCCCGCTGATTCGCCCTGATAAGCAGCATTAAGCGCCACTTGCATACAGTCTTTTTCAGACAGAAAACCAATCAAATTACCATGTTGATCGATAACGGGAGCACCGGAGATTTTAAATTCAATCAGCTGATGAATTGCACGTAATACATCCATCTCAGGTGTAAAAGTGATCTTGGTGCCATTCATATGATCTTTGACTTTGAGTGATGCAAGCATGGGCTACTCCCTGACGCTGTTTAGTTTTGTTGTTGTGCCCGCTTACGGG
>NZ_DFTU01000023.1:3724-4025 GCF_002379485.1 Methylophaga sp. UBA4204
TCGCTGTATAGTTTGTTATTGTGCCCGCTTACGGGCTTCACACTCTTCTTTTTCCTGAATCGAGCAGGCCCCGCCACAACTTCCCGACAGCCCAACCTGATTCAATCCACCACAACTGCCTTTTATTGCTGAGCGACCAAATATTACCCCGATGGCCATGGCTGTAACAGCCAGTAGAATAATCACAAATGCGGCAAGAAAAGTATTCATCTTAGCCTCCAAAGTCATCAAGCATGATGTTTTCCGGTTCAACACCCAAATCTTCAAGCATTTTGATCACCGCTGCATTCATCATCGGTGG
>NZ_DFTU01000023.1:4124-4498 GCF_002379485.1 Methylophaga sp. UBA4204
ACCGCTGCATTCATCATCGGTGGCCCACACATATAATATTCACAATCTTCCGGTGCAGGATGATCTTTCAGGTAATTTTCGTATATGACGTTGTGAATAAAGCCTGTGTAGCCCGTCCAGTTATCTTCTGGCAAAGCATCGGATAAAGCGACATGCCAGGTAAAGTTGTCATTTTCCGCGGCAAGTTCATCAAAATCTTCGGTATAAAACATTTCACGCAAACTGCGAGCACCATACCAGAAGGTCATTTTACGCTTGGATTTCAGGCGGCGTAACTGATCAAAAATATGCGAACGCATTGGTGCCATGCCGGCACCACCACCAATAAATACCATTTCTCTATCCGTATCTTTGGCAAAAAACTCACCAAATGG
>NZ_DFTU01000101.1:0-2019 GCF_002379485.1 Methylophaga sp. UBA4204
ATACCTATGGTCATGCATCAGGTGACGAGGTATTACGCCGCTTTGCCAGTCGCCTGAAATCCACTTTGCGAAGCTATGATGTATTGGGACGCTTTGGAGGGGAAGAGTTTTTGGTCGCTTTGCAATTAAAACCGGAAGAGGCAACAGCATCTTTTGAAAGATTAAGATCTGTTATAGCGGATACCCCCATTCCAAGTGGTTCCCAGTTAATTCCGGTAACCATGAGTTGCGGTGTTTGTCTGCTATGGCCTGAAGAGCCTGTGCCGCCGATGGATGTGATTCTACATGCAGCCGATACGGCGTTATACAGAGCAAAAGAGCATGGACGTAATCAGGTGATTTTTACCCATGTTCCCACTTTCCCGGTTGTAGAAGCGGATATTGACGATAAAATTGAATTATAGATAGATAATGTTTTCACGCAATGGTGCCAATCGGGCAAGCAGCTGATTTTGAATGCGGTGAGGGATTCCCTCAGCCTCCATAGCATTAATCAATAAATCCACCAAGTGATTAAAATCACTTTCATTGATATTCATTCCAGTATGGATGTCCACCATATTGTCACCGGTATATTGGCATGGACCGTCTGAGATTGCACAAAAGTGTTCAATAAGATTTTCCCGAAATCGACTGACACGGGCTTCGGCAAAATAATGGAAAATTTGCTCATCCTGTCCAATTTCCCGGATGAGGTTTTCGACAATATTATTCACACCTTGCTCACCTCCCAGTTTGTTATACAAAGTGGGTTCTGATGTGCTGGCACAAGCAGTTAATGCCAAGTAGCAAGCCATAAAAAAGCTATATCGAAATTTTGTGAACATCAAAAGTAACCTGTAACAGAAAAATAAGCCCCTTTCTGGCTTTTGGCTCCGGCAATGCCACCCAAATCCAGCCAGGCTGCCGTCACACTGATAACTTTATTTGGAAACCAGGCCACAAATATGTTGGACCAGTCATCTTCTTTTAAATCAAGGTTATCGGGTTTTTGGCGATATTCAATGCCAAGGGCTAAATGGCGGCCAAATAGAATGGCTGTTGATGCTTCAAGAACAGTTTCGCGCTGATTTCCATGTGCTGCGTTACCAAAACCTAATAATCCAGTTTGATTGGCTTCTGTCGAGCGGGCCGTTACATTCCATAACCAGTTATATCCAGCAATAGCCCCAAGATGTAGTTTACTGGCAGACAGATAAATATCGGTTCCAGAATCATCATCTGCTCCCAATAGAAAGGCAACAGTGGGATCGTCAAGTTTTTTATGCTGAATTCCCAGGCTTATTTGTGGAAATCGACTATAGACAATATCTCCATAAAGTCTTGCTTTGACACCCAGTACTCTTTGCTTGATATCTAGATCTAATGTATCGACATGAAATTTTTGCTTGGCGACTGAGAATTCAATTCGGTCATAGAAAGTAGCCTGTGCACCGCATACACGTAAATCATAATCATCTACGTTTGCACCGCTACAAAATACATTGGCTGCTATTTCATCACGACTACCATAACCGGCTAATTGAGCCCAGGGAACAAAACCGCCACCACCGGTGCCTTCAATTTGGGAAATGCCCGGTGTGGCGATCAACTTGCCATCAGCAGCGTATAGCTGACTAGTGAGTAATACTGTCAGCAGAAAAAGAATAAGTCGCATTATTTTCACCTAACCAAGCAACGAGATCTTCAGCATCTCGTGGTTTACTTATTAAATAGCCTTGAACGCTATCACAACCCATTTCTTGCAAAAGAGAATAGGTCGCGGCATTTTCGACTCCTTCTGCCACCACCTTTAAACCGAGTGAATGAGCCAGAAAGATGGTTGAACGGACAATTTTCTGATCCGTTAGAGAACTATCCAGATTGCGAATAAAACTCATATCCAGCTTGAGTTCATCGACGGGGAGTATTTTTAATTTTGATAAAGATGACTGTCCTATTCCGTAATCATCTACAGCAATCATATACCCGGCATTTTTTAAGGTTTTCAGTACCTCAATACCCAGTGCTTCGTCATAC
>NZ_DFTU01000101.1:2121-2735 GCF_002379485.1 Methylophaga sp. UBA4204
GTCGTCATACATAATATCCCGCTCGGTGATCTCGATAGTGACTGAGTTTGCGGGAATATCGTAAACCGCAATTTGTTTTTCGAGAAAATGACAAAAATCCGGATGAGCCAAATCCTCTGCTGACACATTAATTGCTGCGTTCAAAGCCAACCCATTATCGCGCCATCTACGTAATTGCTTGAGTGTTTCCTGGATAACCCAGTGTGTTAATTCAACAATGAGTCCAGATTGCTCAGCCAAGCCGATAAATTTATCAGGTGCAACTCGCCCCAGGCCTGGACGATGCCAGCGAATCAGCGTTTCTACGGTATCCATTTTGCCGTTTTTAAGCTCAACCTTTGGCTGGAAGTTTAAAAATAATTCAATATTTGTCGGTTGTCTCAGCAATGCTTGTAGCGCTTCAATAAGACTTAATTCTTCAAGATGATTTTCGTCTTCACCCGGCGTATAAATATGTATGGTTGTACGATTTAGGCGGGCATGATCAGCAGCAATTCTGACTCGACGAAGCATTGTTTTACTGTCATAACCATCGGCTGGATAACAACATACACCCGCATAGAAGTGAGCACTCAAACTGATATTACCGATTTGAAAGGGCTTATCCAGGTTAT
>NZ_DFTU01000101.1:2936-5151 GCF_002379485.1 Methylophaga sp. UBA4204
ATAACGGATAGAAACTCGATTCCTTCCAGACGCGCATTGGTTTTTTCCCCAGCGGTAGCAAACTGGTTAAGACGTTGGGCCAGTACAGTGAGGCAGGCATCGGCGACTTCAGGCCCAAGTCGATCATTTATCTGTCGGAAATTTTGTATATAAGTCGCCACAACAACACATTGACCATATTTCTGCATTGTTGCAGTAAGCGTGCTACGTATGGTGTGAATATTGAATAAACCGGTCAATGCATCATGTCTGGCCTGCCATGTAACGACCTGTTCACGCTGTTTGACTTCTGTACCCATGGTTCTGAGAGCAGCAGCCAAATCGCGGATTTCGCTGCTGGCCTGACCGGGTTCCTGCCAGGCATCGTAATTCCCCTTGGCAAACTGGTTGGCGATACCAACAAGTTTGGCGAGCGGGGTGGTTAAGGTATGTGCAATGATGGTGCTGACAATGATAGATCCCAACATCACCAGTAAAACGATCAGTATTATGCGCGCTGACATATCATCATACTGCTGATAGATGGGTCTTAAGTCCGCTGATAACAAAATGCTGACTGGATTTATGCTTGTGGTCGCTGGCATAAAATCCGAATTGATAAATGTGGGTCTTTCCATCCAAAACCATTCTGTGTGTGCTGAATTTATCGTCTTTATAAATTCTGCATCATTGGGAATATTTTCCAGTGTGGAATAAACTGGAACTGAATGTTTAAGCAGGGTTATATCCAGACCGGTAAGTTGTTTGAGTTCATTAAGGGTTGTCTGATTCAGCTCAAATCCCACTAACGTATAAGCTATGGTTCTGGGAGCCATTATTGGCAAAAGGATTAACTCATAAACCCGGTTATCCAGCATTACAATATGTGCTGTTCCTGGTTTTTCCAGTAAATCTTTAACGACATAACTCAGTAGTGCTTCATCATAAATGGTCGAATGACTACTGGAGATGAGCCTACCGGATAAATCCGTTAACAACATTAAATCAGCATTAATTCGTGCACCATGATTCATTAATACACTGGCGATAGTGTCCTTGTCGCCGGAGGTTACTGCTTGTTTAAAACCAAAGTCGGCCGTCAGTACTCGTGCCGAATTTACCAGATTGTTTTCTGATGAACGGATGTATTGACGCAGAATATTCTCAGCCTTGATGGTATTTTGCCGAATTTGCTGCTGATTAAACTGGTTGGCAGACCACCACGAAATAGACTGAATGACCATTGTGGTCGCCAGGACAAGTGAAAGCGCAAATAGTAGAATTTGCGTGCGTAATTTAGTGATGCCCAGGCGCACCAAAGGTATCCTTAAAAGACTCACGCGGAGAAGGGGGGGCAATATTCAACTGAACTATGTGCTCACCATTATCATTTTTTTCAAGCTGATCAATTTCAAAATACTGACGGCTTTCGGCACCATCAGTTGTATAGGGATGCCAGACACTTATCCGGGGATTCTGCACAGTTGAGCTAAATTTTGCGTGACCTTGGTCAGATGACGACACAACCGTTTGGTGTTGTGCGATATAAATATAGCCAATCATTGAGTCGTGAATATTGCAGCCCACCACAACTACACCAGGCTTTTCAAATTGAATTGGCTTTTCCGGTTTGTCGGCATAGAGCCTGAGTTCAAACGTTTTTGCTTCTGAGAATGAATAGACATGATGTCGTATGTTGTCACTATTAGGAAAATCTACCGATTGACCTTGTTGAATAACAATTTGTTCAGGGACAAACATCTTATCTATCTGATCGATAACATTGATTGAATCTACTTGACCAAAGCTTTCGGGCGAACTCAATACCTCAATTACGGCACTGGAAACAGCCTGTTGTTGTTGATCAACTATTTTCAAAGTAATGGACTCTGCTCTGGCTGTTAATGCCTGACTTAATGCGGCGAGGCCTATACTCACAATTAATAGGTTTGTGAATTTCAAAATTGTATTCCGAATGTTAGTCTTTATCGTAAGGTGTAACTCAGGTTACACCAGTCCCTGTTCCATCATCGCATCCGCAACTTTACGAAATCCCGCAATATTTGCTCCTAGCATAAGATTGCAGGGGTGATGAAATTCAATGGCAGTCTCTGCACAGCGTTGATAGATATCTTTCATGATAATTTGCAAACGTTGATCCACATCAGCAAATGACCATTGCATCATACTGGCATTCTGCGCCATTTCGAGTTGACTGGTGGCTACACCGCCGGCT
>NZ_DFTU01000101.1:5234-16144 GCF_002379485.1 Methylophaga sp. UBA4204
CGCATTGGCAGCTTTGGCTGGAGCATAATGAATCCCTGCAGCAATAATATGTGCCTGTGCTTCAGCAGTGCAGGGCATATTGGCACCTTCAACAATACAGCTAATACCGTTTTTGCACAGTGCAATGGCATCAGCTGCTGATAATTCATTCTGGGTAGCACACGGAAAAGCGGCATCTGCTTTAATACGCCATACCGCATGACCATCTTCAGGATACTGTTTGATAGGTGTGAATTCAGCGTCGGGGTGCGTTTCCCGGTATTTTGCCAAGGAGCAATTTTGATCCTCTTTTAATTCCCGCAGCAGAATTAAATCGATACCTTTTTCGTGATAAATCGTACCGGTGCTGTCAGAGCAGCTTATTGGCAATGCACCACATTGATAGAGTTTTTCAATAGTATGAATCGCCACATTCCCTGCGCCGGATACCAGACATTTTTTGCCGTCGAGACAATCATCATTGGCTTGCAGCATATTTTCTGTGAAATAGACTAAGCCGTAGCCTGTGGCTTCAGGGCGAACAAGTGAGCCTCCCCAGTTGATTGCTTTGCCAGTCAATACACCTTCAAAATGACGATTCAAACGTTTGTATTGCCCAAACAGATAGCCAATCTCCCGCTTGCCCACGCCAATGTCACCTGCAGGCACATCAATGGTTGCACCAATATGCCGTTGCAACTCATTCATAAAGGCCTGACAGAACCGCATGATTTCGTTATCTGATCGATTTTTGGGATCAAAGTCTGAGCCACCTTTACCACCACCGAGTGATAAACCAGTTAACGCATTTTTAAATATCTGCTCAAAGCCCAGAAATTTAACGGTACTGGCATTAACCGAGGGATGAAAGCGGATGCCACCTTTGTAGGGACCCAGAGCGGAGTTGAACTGAACTCGATAGCCTTTGTTGACCTGAACGTTACCGTCATCATCTTGCCAGACAACTCTGAACATAATCTGGCGTTCCGGTTCAACTATGCGTTCAATGATATTTTGTTGAAGATACTGAGGATTTTTTTCCAGTAAAGGGCGTATAGATTGGAGAATTTCTTCGGTAGCTTGATAAAACTCTGGCTGACTTGGGCTGCTTCGTTGCAGCTTCTTCATCGTCGCCTCAATATAGGACATTCAAACCTCTTCGTTTAACCTGATAATGCATAGATACAATCTAACAGAAGTAATACTATTTTTCAGACTCAGCAAATTGTTACAGGTTCACCACTTGGAGTTCTGGAGGAATAAAAACACGTTGATTTTATTTATAAATATTGAGTTATTATTTTTCAAATCCACCGGCCTGAAATAAACCGACACCATCACGACCACGAGCTTTGACATCGTAAAGCGCCATATCGGCTTTTTTCATCAGCTGAAGAGCAGATTCATTTGTTTCAGGTAAATAGACGGCAATGCCGATACTTAAGGTCACCAATAAACGGATAGTGTCAAACTCAAGGTGGTTTTTCAGACTGTTTCGCAAATGTTCGGCTACTTTTACCGCAGCATCTGCAGAGCTTACCTCGTTCAGCAATACCACAAATTCATCGCCTCCAAATCGGGCAAGCGTATCTGTTGCCCGTAATGCTAACTGCATGCTTTCAGCAACGCGTTTTATCACCTGATCACCAACATCATGCCCGTAGGTATCGTTGATCTGTTTAAAATGATCGACATCAATAAACATCAGCGCAAGTGGATGTTTATTTCGCTTTGCGCCGAGTATTGCCTGGTTTATCCTCTCATCAAACAAACGACGATTTGGTAAACCAGTCAATGCATCATAGAGCGCCAACTTGCGCATTAATTCGTGTTCATGTTTTCTGGCCGTTATGTCCTCTATTTGTGAGACAAAATGCAACAGTTCTCCGTTTATATCATGCACAACTGAGACGCTGAGTAATACATCAATAATCTGATGATTTTTGCGAACGTAGCGCTTTTCCATATGATAGTGATCAATTTCACCGGCGACCAGTTGAGCGACAAACTGCTGATCGAGATCCAGATCTTCAGGATGTGTCACATCCATAAAAGTCATTTGTAATAATTCGCCTTCGCTGTAACCAAGCATTTCGCAACAGGCTGGATTTGCTTCCAGCCAGCTGCCATCCAGACCGACCAGAGCCATCCCGATCGCCGCCGTATCAAAGGCATTTCTGAAACGTTCTTCACTGATCCTAAGGGTGATTTCGATTTCTTTGCGACCACTGATATCGGTATGTGTACCTATCGCCCTTAGCGGATTTCCCTGCTCATCACGTTCAATCACTGTGCCACGGTCAAGAATCCATTTCCAGCTACCATCTTTACACAGCATACGGTGTTCGTTTCGGTACTCAGGTTGGCTGCCATCCAGTAACGCATCAATATCGCTGAATACCTGTTGACGATCATCTGGATGAATTCGATCTGACCATTCGCTGATATGAGGAGAAAATTCATCTGGCGTATATCCCAGCATGGAAATCAGTTTTTCCGAAAAAAGCACTTTGTCATTGATAATTGACCAGTCCCAGACGCCTTCGCCACTACCTTCCAGCGCATGTTTCCAACGTGATTCAGTTTGTTCAAGTTGTGTCTGATAAAGCCAGCTTTCTGTAATATCAAAACAAATCCCAATCATGCTTGTTGCTGCACCTGAGGTATTGAAACTCAAGGCCGCCTTGAGTTGCACCATTCGAGTATCGCTTCTGGACTGCACCAACACTTGAATATTTAACTCGAGACGATCGGACTTGCATTTGTGAAAAGCGTTTTCAACTCGTTGCCGATCAGTTTCCTCAAAATGTGCAAACCAGTTTTCAAGTGTTAAATAAGGATTAGATTGTTCACTTTGTCCGAAAATGGTTAATTGATGTTCATCAACCAAAACATGCTGTTTTTGAAAATCCCACTCCCAAGTGCCCATGCCAGCGGTGTCTGTTGCTAGTTGGAGCTTCAGATGCTTTTCACGCAGGAAATTTGTTATTTCGTTGGCCCGGCGCTCTGCACGTTTTCGTCCACTTACCAATAGCCAATAAACATAAGCAAGCAAACAAGTTATAAGCAATTGTATTAACAACATCGATTTGGCAGATTGTTTTTCAAAGGCTTTTATAAAATTCTGATCAGGATAAGCCACAAACTTCCATTGGCGGCCAGCGAGTGTAAAGGTTTCGCTTAATTCAAATGAACTGGTCTCGAAACTGCTTGACTGGAAAAGTACATCCATTGGCTCAGTAGTCACATCTGAGATTTTCAAGTGACTAAGTGTGCCATTTTGCGTTAATGATGCTTTCACTACATCACTGATCCGGAATACGACGTAAACCCAGCCAATATGAGGATTTTCAGGCTCAACTGAATCAAATAAAGGGAGATACATCAGAAGGCCTGTGACGGATTCATCAGGATTATCCTGTACCAGTTTTACCCCACCAGAAAGACTAACCTCACGACTAACAAGGGCTTCGATCATCGCAGCTCGACGTGTGGGTTCCGAATACATATCAAAACCAAAAGCCCTCAGATTGCGAGCTTGAAAGGGCTCAAGATACAAAATGCTGGTATAGAGCTCCCGTTTACCCTCTGGAGTAATGTTATAGTCCGGAAATCCCGATTGTCTTATCGATTCGATATGAGCAAGTTTCTCAGCGGGCGTAATAACTGGCACATATCCCAAACCTTGAATCCCGGGATAAAAGGCTTCCAGCTTGAGTTTTTCGGCATAATTTTTAAATTCTTCACGGGTGATGCTGTCCGAAGACTCAAAAAGACCCTGAGTCGCCCGTAGCATCTGTTCGTAGCTTCGAATTTTTTCGGTAACGCTTTGGGTGGTTTCGTTAAAGGAGATAGCAAAGCGATCAGCAATTACCTGTTGATTTCGTTGTTTAACCTGATGATATTGTGCCAAGGAAAAACCAGAACCTACCACTATCACCAAAAAAGGTATAAATAATAGTGGCAGTTTGGAAATACTTTTTTTTATATCACAATACAAATAAATAGCTTTATTCATTTATTTACATGCAGCCAGCCATCAACCTTTGACAGATGCCATACTACAATCTTCCCTTAAAAAATATTTGCATATATTACAAGGTTAATACTTACCTGAGGTAATGCTATTAATACTGATCGCTACTAATAATCCAAAAGTGGTAGGTCGGGCTTTTTTGCTTATAAATAATGAACTGAAATAATCGTCACCATATATGATTTAGTGATATAGGTTTAATGTTTTAGTATTTTTATATGTAAATATGAAAGTATGAAACTTTTTGTTATAAAAATATGCATTTAATTTAACTGTATAAATTATAATTGTTGTTCAATATATTTTAGAATAGTGACAATATCCATCGTGGTAAAACTATTTATATTTAACATCCGACTATACTTAATAAATATTAGTTTAAGTTTAAAGGTTATTCTGAATGATAAAGGATTTATCCATCTGGTTAAGGTAGAAACAAGAATCGTCACAATAGTTTTCAGAAATTAAACGTTCAAAAGTTACATGCCAGTCTTCAAGAAAAAATCTATTGGATATGAAGCTGAATTTAATTTCAGGACCCGGCTGAGAAATTGGCTTATAACTTGTACCTTTCATACAAAGTCCTGCCATCGATTCTGCTATAAAGGCAACACCAGTTTCCGCAGCAACAAAACCAAATATTGCATTGCAACTATCCGCCTCTCTTATGGCTTTTGGCATAAAGTTTTTGTTATGAAAATGTTCCAGTATATGGTCATATAAACTGGGGTTTTGAGGTCTGGGAAAAAGAATTATCGTTTCCTGTTTGAGTAATTCAATTGGTATTTCATTCAGTGAATTAAAGGGATGATTATCCGGTATCATCAAGCCCATTGATTCGGACCGGATATTTATTGTTATCAGGTTTTCGTGTTTTGGTTGCGCCATAATAAATGCGCAATGGATATTATTTTCAAGTACCTTATTAATTAATCCTGTTGTATTGTCTTCAGAAAAAATCAATTCATATCCTGTAAGTTTATCTGTCGTTTTTCGTATCAAGCTGGGTAAAAAACTACTCATTGCAGCGCATGTATATCCTATTTTTAATTTGTTATATTTAGTTAGAGAATTGAGCGACTCAGTTATACCTGCTAGGTTTTCAAAAATTTTAGGTAATTTGTTTCTAAGTTCTTCGCCTGATGGTGTTAATTCAACGGTATTATTTTCTCTAATGAAAAGTTGGCAGTTCAATGCCTCCTCAAGTTGAGAGATTTTTCTAGAAATGGCCGGTTGAGAAATAAACAAATTCTCTGCTGCTTTGCTAAAGCTTTTTACTTTGGCAACTTCAAGAAAAGCTCGTAACTGTTTCAGGTCATAGTTGAACTGATAATTTTTTGTTATACGTTGATTCATTTTTGGTATTAGACCTATTGTTTAAACTAAATATAGCCTTGAGAGGAGTTAAATCTACTTTCCACGCTAAAGGCCAAAAGTTATGAAGATTAACGAGCCAGTTACACAAGTAGAAGAATCATACAAAAGCGATGCAAACATACTTACCACTACAAATAGTAAGGGAATTATTACTTATGTCAATCAGGACTTTGTTGAGATTAGTGGTTTTACTGAAGAGGAGCTGGTAGGCAAAAATCATAATGTAGTAAGGCATCCCGATATGCCATCTGCTGCCTTTGCTGCTTTGTGGGGAAAAGTTAAATCTGATAAGTCCTGGATGGGGATGGTCAAAAATCGTTGCAAAAATGGAAATCACTACTGGGTTGATGCCTACGTTACTCCGATAATTAAAGACGATGGAGCAAGGGAATATCAGTCAATAAGAAGAAAGCCCAAAAGAGAACATGTGGATCGGGCTTCCCGCCTTTATGAAAAGATTCGCACAGGGAAAAAGACTGCAGAACTTAAAAACTCTCTATCTATAATTTTCAAAATTGCTGCATTAATAGTTCTGCCAATGATGATCCAGGTTTTAGCAAGCCTGTTACTTCAAAGCTGGTTATTCATTACTCTCATTTCGCTTTTGTGTATCAGTATTTCACTGGGTGGGGTTTATATCCTGCTATCACCCTTAAAAGTTATTGTTGCCAATGCACGTAAAACCATAAATGATCCTGTGGCCAGATATATCTACATTGGAAGGCGTGATGAGCTTGGTGATATAGCACTAGCAATGAAGTTTCTGGAGTCTGAAACAGCAGGTTTAATCGGTCGTGTTGCAGACAGCGCCGCTACAATGGGCTCAAATACTTATACATTAGGTGGGGCCATTAAGGCTTCAAAGGGTTATGCCGAGCAGCAATTTAATGAGACAGAACAGATTGCAGCGGCAATAAACGAAATGTCTGCAAGTATTCAGGAGGTTTCGAGGAATGCTCAAAACAGCACTTTAATAGCCAATAAAGGAGTTGAGGAAGTAGAAAATGGCAAGAAGGTTGTGCAAATCAGTGTAGATTTAATGCAGGCTTTGCGAGGTGGGGTAGAACAGGCATCAGAAACGATTAAAGCATTGGAAAAAAGTAGTAACGATATCGCCATAGTGCTAGATGTAATCAATGAAATTTCTGAGCAAACCAACTTACTCGCCTTAAATGCTGCAATAGAAGCAGCAAGAGCCGGCGATGCTGGACGAGGTTTTGCTGTAGTTGCTGATGAAGTTCGCTCGCTTGCCAGTAGAACTCGCACTTCTACTGAAGAGATTCGTATCATGGTGGAGAAGCTGCAAAACAATTCCGCTACTGCTGTTAAGGCGATGGCAGAAGGTTTGAATCAGGCGGATACCTGTGTCGGTCATAATCAAGATACAGTCAGTTCTTTTGCAAATATCCTGGATGTAATCCAGAAAATCAACGATATGACTACTCAAATCGCTTCTGCAGTCGAGCAACAGAGTGCTGTGGCTGAAGAAATCAGTAAGAGTATTCATAACATCAGAGACTCGTCGGGCAATAACGTTAGGGAAGCCGATAACACTGTTTCCATCAGTTCACACATGCTGACACTAACAACAAACTTTGAATCCCTGGCCGCTCAGTTCTGGGCCAAACAAACTAATTCATAAGCATAAACCGAGGGGGGGTAAGTAGTTTGGAGTAAATTATGTTTGATTTAAGCAATCGAGACTTTCTGTTGATGGAGTTATTTAAAAAGGCTCAGGAAGGGATGATTATTACCGATGATAAAGTTCGCATTCTTGCCTGTAATGCTGCTTTTTGTCGGATAAGCGGTTTTACAGAAGAAGAATTGATTGGAAACAATCCGAGTATTCTCAGTTCCGGTCGGCAGGATAAAGATTTTTACAAAGACATGTGGCTGGCTATTGAGAAAGATGGAAGTTGGGAAGGAGAGGTATGGAATAGAAAAAAAGACGGCACTTTCTATGCGGAACTGTTGAGTGTAAACAAAATCAACATTCCAGGCACAGATACCGTGCATTATCTGGGAATGATGTCTGATATAACCAAAATGAAAGAACATCATACAAGCCTTGAAAAATTGGCCCATTACGATGCACTTACCGGATTACCTAACAGGCACTTGTTGGGCGATCGGTTTAATCAGGCTGTTGCTAAAGCAAATCGAAATCATGAAATGTTAGCAGTTTGTTTTTTAGATCTGGATGACTTCAAACCAGTTAACGATACATATGGTCACAACATCGGAGATCAGCTTCTGGTCGAATTGTCCGATAGAATAAAATCCCTGCTTAGACAGGAAGATACGATATCAAGATATGGTGGTGATGAATTTGTCATTTTACTGAGTGAAATTCACAGCCGATCGGATTGTGATGGAATACTTCAAAAAATATTACATACGCTGAGTCAACCCTATGATCTTGTTGAAGGACACAAAATTATCATAGGGGCATCTATTGGTTATACGCTCTATCCTTTTGATAAAGGGTCTCTGGATTCCCTGATTGAACACGCGGATCAAACACTTTATCAAATTAAAAATGCAGGTAAATCAGCATTTTTAATGTATGGAGATACCGAAAAAGTAAAAGAAGTCTCAAAAAGTTCATTCAGTCATGTTGAAGTCTTATCGGCAATACACGATAAGCAGTTGCGATTGTTCTTTCAGCCTAAAATAGATATGACATCCGGCGAAATAATTGGTTTTGAAGCGTTGGTTCGTTGGCAGCATCCTTCAAGAGGGCTTTTATCGCCAATTGAGTTCTTGCCTTCAATAAATGAGTCGGATGTGGAGGTTTTGCTGGGACAGTTTGTAATAAAGGAAGCTTTGAAATGTCTTGAAAACTGGCACAAGTATGGATTAAAACTTCGTGTAAGTATCAATCTGTCTGCTTATCATCTTGCAAGAAGCTCATTTATAAAAAGTCTGGAGAAAATATGTAATGAATTTCCCGGACTTGATTTGAGTTTTTTTCAAATTGAAATACTGGAGAGCCATGCGCTTGATGAATTATCTTCAATACAGACTGTTATTGCTGAATGTAAGGAAAAATTCGATATCTCAATGGCTTTGGATGATTTTGGAACAGGATATTCTTCGCTTAGCCACATCAGAACACTTCCCATAAAAACTATCAAGATAGATCAATCTTTTGTTCGGAATATGCTCAACGATGCAGATGACTATAAGATTGTCGAAAGTGTTATATCTCTTGCCAACTCATTTAACATCGAAGTTATTGCTGAAGGCGTTGAGTCTGTTAAACACGCCCAAATTCTTTTATGCATGGGGTGCAAAATTGCACAGGGTTATGCTATTGCGCGACCAATGCCAGCAGCAAGTGTATTGGAATGGGCTTGCAATTTTTATATACCCGAACTGATTGCTATTGAAAATGACCAAAATGATTGCTTAAAAACCTCTCAACTCAGATTATTAATACATTTTCTCGAAATAGAATATGAATTTTTAAAAAACAATATCCAATCTAAAACCAATAGTAATGTTCCATTAATCGCCTCAACGCATAGTCATTGCGGATTTTGGTTGAAAAAAGCAAAGAGCACTCAATTTATCGAAGCACACCAGCAGGAGCAACTGGAAAACCACTATTCAACGCTATTAAACTCAATCGCTAATACACATGTTCTGCATCAGTGCGGTGACATAACGTCGGCAATGATTGGATTCGAAGAGATTGAAGAAGGATATAAAAACCTGATTAATTTAGTAAATAATTTATTTTAGAGATAATCTTCTCTAAATAACTGCTGTAAATTTATATGATAGTTATCATGCAAGGGAAAAGTTTGTTGCCCAGCATACCGTTGGCTAGAGTAATCAAGTTCGTATAATTGAACAGCCAAGCATAATTCCAGGGTCAACCTGTGGTGCGAAGGGAAAATGTCAGTCACTCAAAGCAGATGATGTCGCATTTGCACGATACTTTGACCGGGAATTAGTTAAAACGGGTGATGTTAAAGGCGAAATTATCTCAAATTTCGCTAAGTTTAATTGGATTTACCTCCACACTCTTTAAACTTCATGAGCACAGACTATGAGTGCTGAAATGAGACGCCCATTGGGTTTTCTGAAGCTACAGATACAATAAGAACTTGGTAGGAAGAGAAGGAAAATCTCAAATGCCGAAAACAAATAAAAAAGCCTCCGAAGTTAAAAACTTCTGAGGCTTTGATATATATGGAGCCGGAGATAGGACTTGAACCTACGACCCACTGATTACAAATCAGTTGCTCTACCAACTGAGCTACACCGGCAACAAGAGGCGCATTATACAAACAGTGTGGGGGGCATGCAAGCCTGAATCACCTGTAAAAAAATAATGCTGAATCGGTTATTTACTTTTCGATATTTTGATGTAAATAGTCGATGTCAAAAAAATGGGGTGAGTGATGGGGCTCGAACCCACGACAACCGGAATCACAATCCGGGACTCTACCAACTGAGCTACACTCACCACAGAAATCTATTCAGAAAATCACTCGAAAGAAGCTGGGTGACCTTCAGGAAGTCGACAATTGTACTGCCTTTATTTTTCTGGTCAAGGGAAATGAGACCTTAGGGCCTGTTTATCTTTCAGAGCCACCACTGCTGGAAGCTGTTTTTCCGTCCAACAAGGCAGAAATGATTCGATGTAGTTGTTCTACATAAATCATTTCCAACACAGGAGGGCGGAAAAATAGTCCCAGCCCTACGGGTTGAGGCTGAAAATGCACCACTCTGCGTTACTCGTAGTTTTATTTAGAGTGACTACAAAAACGTCCGGAACGTTTTTGAGCGTAAGCCCCTTAGGGGTGAGATACATGGATGTATCTCACAAACTGCATTCCTCGCGCCTTGATTGGCGCATTTTCAGTCACAACAGAGGCNNTATGAAAGATCAACAGACCCTAAGCCAGTTCCAGGTCGATTTTCTTTTCATCCAGATCGACTCGTACCACTTTAACCTTAATGGAATCACCCAAACGATAGGATTTGCGTGATCTTTCACCCATCAAGCGATGGCCGCTGGCATCAAACTGATAGTAATCGTTTTTCAGTGCAGTGACATGAACCAGACCTTCAATGTAGATATCACTCAGTTCCACAAATAAACCAAAACCCGTAACACCGCTGATCACACCTTCATGAACTTCACCAACTCGATCACGCATATATTCGCACTTGAGCCAGTCAGCCACATCACGTGTTGCCTCATCAGCTCTACGGCTAGCCATTGAACAATGTTCGCCTAGCTGAACCATAGCTTCTTCCGAATAATGCCAGGCGGCTTTTTTCTGTTTAGTAATCGTATGCTTGATTGCACGATGTACTAACAAATCCGGGTAGCGTCGAATCGGTGACGTGAAATGTGCATAAGCCTCGAGACCAAGACCAAAGTGACCCAGATTTTCAGGAGAATAAACAGCTTGTTTCATACTGCGTAACATAACTGTTTGTAGCAAATGTCCATCAGGACGATTGCTGACCGTTTTCAATAGAGAGGCATAATGGCCGG